>JALOPB010000204.1 GCA_025454115.1 Desulfobacterales bacterium
GTCGTATTGGCGTTGGGAATGATGGCCAGCTCCGGCGTGCCCTCGAACGTCGACACCCACTCGTCGATGACGGTTGCCGGATCGGCCGCGCGCAGATGGCATTTGCGCAGGATGCCCGGGTCCAGGTCCGAGAACACGGCCACATCAAAGTTAACCAGTGTCCGGCCGAAAAGATAGGCCTTGTGGGCGCCCATGCGGAAGCCGCTCGACTTGAAGTCCCGGATGACCTCCTCCGGCGAGGTGAACTGCGAGACGTAGTCGAAATAGATGTCGTCGCCCACACCTTGAGGGGAGGCCGCCAGGAGCAGGATGCGGCCACCCGGTTTGAGGGCGTGCGAGGCCAGATTCAATCCCTTCTGCGCCTGGTAGAGGCAGATGTCTTTGGGATAGCCCCCGCAGGAGGCCACCACGATATCGAATTTTTCCGCGATGGCGACCCCGTAGACCCTGGCGCAGACCTCCGCGCAGGACACGAGTGCCCGCGAGGGGGCCCCGGCGGCCAGATGCACCACCTGCTTGTCCGCGTCCAGCACGAAATTGACCGCCAGATCGATGCCGACCATCTCCCCGGCCTCGGTCAGGTCTTCGCGCACCGGATTGCCGGCGAGCCGGCCGACCTGGGCGTTGGGCTGCGCCATGAGGCTGTGGTTCATTTCGATGGTCTCCGGTGCGGCGCAGCCGATGACCACTCCCTTGGAACCGCCCGTGAACCCCACGAACTGGTGCGGGTCCACCTGCCCGATGACCAGTTTGAGATCGGCTTCGGCAAACGCGGCGTTGATGCGCACCGGCGTGCCCCGCGAAGTGACGCCGTAGTCTCTCATGACGGCCGCGCGCGCGTCGTGGGCCATTATCCGGCAGCCGCGGGCGATGCCGTCCGGCAGGATTCTGCGGATGGCGGCGGCATCCGCCGGCGGGTGCAGGCCGCCGCCGATAAACAGAGTGACGGCATCGGCAACGGGCCGCGCCAGCTTGGCCCCGATTCGGTCCAGAAGCGGAGGCAGCACTGCGCGCAGCGGGGCGGGGCGGGTTTCATCCGGAACGGCGATAGCGATCGACCGGGGCCGGCAGTCCTGAATGATGGTTTCGATGGCGGGGCAGCCGAGCGGTGCATGCAGAGCTTCTGCCAGCGCATTCGTTACCGAATCGAGCACGGGCAACCGCTGTGGCTCCAGGATCGACACCCTGGCATTTACGGGGATTGCGAACCTGATTTTGCCGGTTCCGTATTTGAGCTCGACCATTTCGATGTTCCATCCAGCAAGGTGTGCCACTGCAATTAGCAAAAGTACTGCCAGATTTGAGCTTGACCCATTCGGTTAAAATCATTAGATAAAAAATATCCATCCAAGATCGGGATGAAAGTTTGTGCCCAAAATTGGGCATGCTGCCGAATTTATTTTTGCTTTTTGGGCACGAAACCATCATCTAGATAACTAGATAAAAATTTTGATTTATTTTGATCGGGGGGCGTATGCGCTGGAATACCGAGACGCGTTACAAGATGCTGCTTGAAATCAACAACGCTGTGGTCACCCAGACCAACCGGGAAGACCTTTTTCAGGCGCTGGCCAAGGAACTGCGCAAACACTTTGCCTTCGACCGTATGGCCATCAACCTTTACGACCCCAAGACCCAGTCCATCAGCTATTTCGCCGCCGCCGAGGGCGTCCAACCCGGCGGCGTCATGACGCGGCACAGCCGGCCGCTGGCCGACGGGGCCATCGCGCGCATGGTGGTTCAGTCGCGCCAGCCGACGATCATCGACGATCTGCAGCGGTACACCGACCTGTCCTCGATCGGCGCCATGGTCAAGGCCGGCCTGAACGCGACCATGGCGTTTCCGATGCTGGTGCGCAACCGGATCATGGGTTCGATCCACTTTTCGTTCCGCCAGGCTCCCGAGTACATTTCCGAACTCACCCAGGTGCTGACAGAAGTTTCGCGGCAGGTGGCGATCGCCGTCGACAATATGCTGGCTTATACCGAGCTGGCTAAGCTGAACCGGAGTCTCGAACGCGAGAAGGATTACCTGCTGCAAAGCAGTGACGACTATCAGCAGGACGAATTCTTCTACGCATCGGACGCAATGGCGGAGATCATGAAAACCATTCGGCAGTCGGCCGACACCGACGCCACCGTGCTGATTACGGGGGAGACCGGCACGGGCAAGGATTACCTGGCGCGCTGCATCCACCACCTGAGCTCGCGCCGCAGCCATCTGTTCGTGAAGACCAACTGCCCGGCTCTGGCTTCATCCCTGTTTGAAAGCGAGCTCTTCGGCCATGCCAAGGGTGCCTTCACGGGCGCCGGCAGTCAGCGGGTCGGCCGATTCGAGCTGGCGCACGGCGGCACCATCTTTCTGGACGAAATCGCCGAGCTGCCCATCAGCCTTCAGGCCAAGCTGCTGCACATTCTCCAGGACCGGCAGTTCGAACGGGTGGGCGACAGCCGGCCCGTGCCGATCGACTGCCGGGTCATCGCCGCCACCAACAAGGACCTCCAGCTGAGCATTCGGGCCGGCACCTTCCGGGAGGATCTGTTTTACCGGCTGAATATCGTGTCGATCCACGTGCCGCCGCTGCGGGAGCGCAGAGAGGATGTGCCCGTGCTGATGACCCGGTTGACGCAGATCCAGGCGCGGCAGATGAACCGCCCCGAACCGGTATACAGCCGCAGCGCCTTGGACCGCCTCGGCGGCTATGCGTGGCCGGGGAATGTACGGGAGTTGAAGAACCTCGCCAAGCGGCTGGTCATCCTGCGGGCCGGCGACCGGATTTCGGCTGATGACGTCGGGAAGATTCTTGAATCGGCCAGACCTCAGGGCCGGGGGATTTCAAACGAAGTGGCCAGTTTGAGAGATAACGAGCGCGATCACATTTTGAAGGTGCTGGTCAAGACCCGCGGCGTTCTCGGCGGTGAACAGGGGGCCGCCAGGCTCCTGGGTCTTCCGCGCTCCACGCTTCAGTACCGCATTAAAAAACTAAATATAACACACAAAGATTATATTAAATAAATAAAATTTTACGCTAAAGATCCTGCTGAAAACCGAATGTTCAGGAGTCGCTTTCTTCGAGCTCGACATTTTTAGCCTTGGCCTTACGCATCAACCAAATTCCACTGGCTACAGATAGGACCGTCAGCACGATAAAGGCGGCGGAGATCGGCCGGGTGAAAAATATCATCAGCGAACCTCGAGACATGGTTATGGACTGCATGAACGAGGTTTCCATCATGCTGGCCAAGACGGTGGCCAGCACCATGGGGGCTACCGGGAACTCCAGTTTGCGCATGAGATAGCCGATCAACCCGAACAGCAGCGCAATCCACAGGTCGAAGAACGAATAGCGCAGGCTATACGCCCCGATCAGCGTAAAGACCGTGATGAAAGGCCCCAGGATCGGAAAGGGGATAAGCGCCATTCGCGCCCACAATCCGACCAGAGGCAGGTTGAGAATCAGCAGGATCACGTTGCCGATGTACATGCTGGCGATGATCGTCCACAGCAGATGGGGCTGTTCCTGCATAAGCCGGGGTCCGGGCTGTAGGCCGTACATGATGAATCCGCCCAGCAGGACTGCCAGAGCCGGTCCCGAGGGAATTCCGAAGGCGAGCAGTGGCACAAATCCCCCGCTGGCCGTAGCGTTGTTCGATCCTTCGACGGCAGCCACCGCATCCATGGCGCCCTTGCCGAACCGTTCGGGGTGCTTGGAAAAGCGTTTTTCGAGGTCGTAGGCCATGAAAGAGGTCACGGCTGGGCTGCAACCCGGTATCAGGCCGAAGAAGAACCCGAGAAACCCCGAGCGCATGGTCGCCGCCCAGGTATCCTTGATGTCCTGCCAGGAGGGCAGCCATTCGATGTTCTTACCCTCCAGAAGCATTTTTGTTTTCTTTTCCGCATTCACCAAGATTTCGCTGATGGCGAAGAGCCCCATGATGATCGGCACAAAGTCGATTCCGGCCATGAGCTGGTAGGAGCCAAACGTCAGACGTGCCACGCCGGACAGCGGATCCAGGCCGATCATCGCGGTCAACATCCCCAGCAGGGCGGCCAGGAGCCCTTTCCCGAGGGAACGGCCGGACAGGCTGATGACCAGGCTGACCCCCAGGAAGGTGAGGGCGAAATATTCGGGCGGGCCGAACGCCAGCGCCGCTCGGGCGAGCATGGGGGCGAAAAAGGTCAGGCCGACCACGCCCAAGGTGCCTGCCACAAAGCTGGCGATCGCGGAGACTCCCAGAGCCGGCCCGCCGCGGCCCTGCAAGGTGAGCTGGTAGCCCTCCATAGCCGTGGGTACGGAAGAGGCCTCCCCCGGGATGTTGACGAGGATGGACGTCGTCGATCCTCCGTACATCGCGCCGTAATAAATGGCGGCCATCATGATAATGGCCGGCGCCGGGTCCAGCAGGGTGGCCAGCGGCAGCAGCATGGCGATGGCGGCCGTGGGGCCCAGGCCGGGCAGTACCCCGACCAGCGTGCCGGCGATGCAGCCGATCAGCGCAAACAGCAAATTGTAGGGGCTTATGGCCGCCGAGAATCCATCCAGAAGGGAAGACCATGCTGCCATACCGAAGACCTCCAGGCATACATTTACGCGTTGCCGCGCTCACTGCACAGCTTCATCCGAGAAAAGACAACGGCCCAATCGGCAGGGTCAGCTGCAGCAATCGTATGAAGACGAGATAAATGAAGGCGGCGATGCCCAATGCGCAGGACCATGCCACCCCATGGCTGTAGCGACCAAAATAGCGGATAAACCAAGGCACATAGATCAGCGAGCTGATGATGAATCCCAGCGTTTGCGAAATGGCGACGTAGACGGCCAAACCGGCCATCGCCACGAACAGAAGCGTCCACCCCTTACGGTCGGGCCAGGCGATGGTTTTGTCACCGCCGCCCTTGGCCGCCGCTGCCTGGATGGCAAGCATGGCTCCGCCGATGACCAGAAGCACGCCGATAATCATGGGGAAGGTGCGGGGGTGCAGCTGCCCTCCCGCACCTTCGTCAACGCCGGTTGATGCCGCCGCCGCCGTCAGCCCTAAGACTGCCAGGAATACCCCGGTTGCAATGTCCGTCGATCGTCTGGTACCGAGCACCGTACTGGCCCCTTTTTTATTTTTTGATGTCCTTGACGATGTCTTTGTAAATGGCGGTCATCGTTTCGATGTGAGCCTTGCTTTCCTGGTGCCCCATGGAAAGCGGCACGAAACCCTCTTTCTTCATCTGGTCCTGGATCGCCGGATCTTTGGCGATTTTCAAAAACGCTGCTTCGAGCTTTTTGACGATGGCGTCCGGGGTGTTCGGCGGCAGGCCGACGCCGCGGTCGATGGATTCGACCAGGTCGATGCCGGATTCTTTAAAGGTAGGTGCATTCGAGAACCCCGGAAAGCGCTGATCGTCCGCGGTGCCAAGGACCCGGATGTTGTCGGCGTGTTTCACGAGATCATCCGAGTTTCCGAAGATGGCGTTCACATGTCCTCCCAGAAAGGCCGTTATTTGGGGAGCGGCGCCGGTGAACGGCACATAATTGAACTTGGCGCCGGTCAACTTCTGAAGGCGCAAGGTCGCAATGTGATGCCCGGAGAAGGTTCCCGACCCGCCGATACTGACCTCGCTCGGCTTCGCTTTGGCAGCCGCCAGGAAATCCTTGAGGTCTTTATAGGGGCTGTCCTTCAGTACGGCGAGTGCAAGTGGGGTGCGCTGGAAAATGGACACCGGAACGATCTGCTCGGTCTTGTACCCGGTCTCCTGCTGCATGGGCTGCAGGATGATATGAGGGATATTGATGCCGCAAATAAGGTAGCCGTCCGGTTTTGACCGAACCAGTTCGCTCCACCCCAACGCTCCGCCGCCGCCGACTTTGTAGTCAACAATGACTTTTTGCCCCAGAATAC
>JALOPB010000205.1 GCA_025454115.1 Desulfobacterales bacterium
AAAAAGAAATGAAAGAAGGGGTTGTTCTCGAAGGGCATCATGGGGTTGTTGACTTCACTGCGTTGGGTCACCTCGATGTGAACCACGGCAGGGATGGCGCTCTGGGCCACCTTGGCGATGGCCGTGCTCAAATCGTAGGCCGACGGTTGGGGAGCAGGCCCCGTCTGCACCATGGTCGGGGAAGCAGCGAAAGCTTGGGTGATTGGCTGCTCCTTGCAGCCAGCAACAATCAAACCGCCCAGCATCAAAGCCAGCCCGACAGATACGTACCGTTTTTTGAAGATGTGTTGGTACATTTTAACCTCCCTATCAGTTGTCTGAGTGAAGTTCGACTTGAAAGATCCTTGCCAAAATCTCATTGATTTTTTCAAACTCCGTCGACTTGTTCAGAAAGTAGTCTGCACCAGCTTCGGCGCATTCTCGGCGATACTGTCCAAACGGGTAGTTGGTGAGCATGATGACCATGGGGGCGCACTGACCCTGTTTGATTTCACGCAGCACCTGGATGCCGTTCATTCCGGGCATTCGAATGTCAAGGATCACCGCATCCGGGTGCAGGCGGCAAATAGCTCCCACGGCCTCGCTGGGATCCCCGCTGGCGCCCGAAAGGGTAATTCCCTCCACTTCCGAAATCATGCCGATGAGACGCTCACGAACCGCTTGCGAATCATCCACGATGTAAACTGTTCTCATGGTCTGCATTCCTTCCTTGTGTGCCTGAACTGTAAGACCACCTAAACTCTTTCGAAATCGGCACCCGTCTGATTTTCATGTCGGTTTTGAGCACAATTTGTTGTCGGTATTTTGCCTACGGCACGTCTGATTCGATTTGCAGACCTCGCCCGCTACGTTTCAAATAGGCATCCCTGCAATCAATGACTCCGGATTTGAAAGTGCAAAGATGGGTGAGAGCTTGAACTTACTCACCCAGGTCGCGTTTCATGTTCAGGTATTCATCCCTCGTGAGTTCGCCTCTGGCATAACGCTTTTTTAGAATATCAAAAGGGGGTTCCACGCGGGAAGCAGATTGGCCTTGCCTTCCGGACATCACGAGCCACCTAATACAAAGGATGATGCCCAAGACTGCCAGAACCGAAATTAGAATCATGGGGATGCCGAAATGCCAACTCACACCGTACCAGTTCATCATTCCGGGGCCCCCATTCGGAAAACTATGCCATTGAAAACAAAAAGGGTTAACCACAGTAGACATAGATGCCTCCTTACAAGTAACATAGAAAAAGTTCCCCGGCGGAGCCTGTGCCTTTCACCATGGCCCCTGGCGGTTCAATAAGCAGACCGGTTCTCACCGGTGTTCTTGCTCACAAGAAGACGATCGACCAAGGAGTTGTCCTTCGTAACGACGTCAAATTCGTAGCGGGTTCCCTTGTCCGTTTCTTGGCCCAATTTGAGATTTGGATTGTTCGTTGAGTCCAAATAATTTTGCGAAAGTTCCCGGGCATTCTCTTTGTCGATCGGTTTGCTGAAAACACGAAAAGGTGGTCTTTTCCAAGGGTAAATATTCATCACGCCGGGACCCATCATGCCGCGTTCAATGTTCCAGCCGTCTCCAAACGAGGGGAACCCGTTCTGTGGTGGCCGAGAACTGGTCACCGGAATCTGGTCATAGTCCTGTCCCACAATGCACGGACCGGCGGTTTTAGCAATGCCGATACCAAAAGCGAGCATCATGGCAATTGCTCCGACCAGTGTAATAACCGTGATTTTTTTCATGGTGCGGCCCTCCTTGCGGGTTTGACGATTTAAAAGCTCGCCCATACCGAGCAAACACACCATAAGGCGAGGTTGGGAGCGCGGGTATCGGTGATTGTCTGATTCTCTTGCAGGGTTTTAAAGAGGGTTTAGTGTCGGTGACTTTCCTACAACGGTTTCAGATATGATCGTACGCTTTCCTGAAGGCGTCCTCGAGATCGTGGGCACTCTTCGAAAATCCAGTTTTTACATCTTCCCAAGCTTGGTTGGAGCCATGTTTCAACCAGCCATACCATTCAGCCGCGGCATTGCGCTGTTTTCTGAGAGAGCTCATGGCGGACATGGCTTCCTGCCGGGCGGCCTGATCCATTTGGCCCCATTTTTGACTGAGCCGAGATTCCAAATCTTTGATACGGGAATCGAAATCATCTAAAATTGCCTTTGCCCTTTCGACGGCCCGGTCGCGTTGAGCGACGGAATAGCTTTTAATGGCCTGAACGGCATCTGCCACCTTTCCCTGAAACGCCCGGGCTGTCGTCTGCGCCGGCGGGGTTGAGGCAGAAAAAGCTGCCGAGGTGATCAAAAAGCCACTTAGTGCGATGACCACCGTGATGAATGTTTTGACAGGACGAGTTTTCATTTTAAGTTTCTCCTCTTTTTATTGTTTGGGTTCAGGGTAATTTTTAAGCTTCCATGGGATAGCGGTACTCTTTGGCAAAACTTCTACTTTCAAAGAGGGAACCTGTCAGTCGTAATCGAAACCGCTTTCGTTTTGTTGTTCACACTTACGCCGGCTGTCAGGCTGGAATACCAGGTTCCAATCCTTTTGTTGTGTGAATCCAGTATGTAGGCACCGTATACAACCGATCCCTGCACTGGGAAGAACTGCACAAGATCCTCGATATGCGAGAGTCGAGCCGAATTCGGGTCGATTTTTTCCCAGGAAATATCATGGATTCGATAGTCCTTCTGCAACCCCACTATTGCATAGGGGATGTTTCCATCCATCAGAGTGTAGTAGCGAAAGCCGGAATAGAAACGGTGCGCTTCGAAATCTTGAGCTACCGATTTGCTGATTTGAAGTTCCCCGATGGATGCGGTGGAAAGGACCGGCATGGCAAATCCGGCCAGCAGAAAAACAACGGCAACACTCAATGCCTTCAACGATCGATGATTTCGCGTAAACATAAAAATACCTCCCTGATTTTGGCCATTTATATGAAGTCAAATTCCTGACGTCCATTAGCGGTGTCAATGCGACATAAACGCCTTGTCGTCGCCGATTTTACAAAGTACATGTCAGAAATGCCTTCACATTTTTATGAACGCAAAGTTAATCAGAAAGGCAAGTGCCCGCCATCGGCCTCCGTCTGATTTTCGTGTCGGATCGGCTTCATTTTTGATGTCCGGATTTGTCCTACGTGCCCTATGTCGAAACTTCGGCAGGATGCCCCAAGGAGGTTGGGATTAGCTTAACGAAGGTGCACTCAGCTTTTCAAGATGGAAGACAGAAATGCCGCGATCACGACGACCGAGAGGCCTGCAATCGCCCCTGCAATCGCCAGGTAGAGAATTAGCATCCCGATTGTGGCCCCTTCCAGTCCTTCACGGGTGAAGGCCGGAGGGTATCCGAAACCGGCTCGCAGCTAACCCCAGGTGAAATATCCACCGTTCAGGCAGCCTTTGCATAAATCGCCGGCACGCGGATCGAACGCTTCTCCGCACCCCGGACAAATACCGACCGCTTCTTTCTTGGAGCGCCGGAGCAAAGCGTTCACGTGGACCGGCCGGGCGGAAAGCACGGCACGGCCCGCTTCAAAGATGCTGTTCAGGAGGGTGTCCAACGGCAGAGCATGCTTGGGCAGGCGCTTCAGGAACCAATCGTGGATGGCGGGATATCCGGATGTTTTGCCCGCGTCCAGCCAGACCCTGACTCCCCTGCGGTCAAAGCGGTCATAAAGCGTCAGGGCGAAGCGGTCCCAGTCGAGCACCCGCAACCAGCCGTTCCCCAGCGTGCATGGGGTGAAGAGTTGCACTGCGTCCGGCAGGCAGCGCTCCGTCTCTGCGATGGCGTCAGCTTCGACCTCCGGGCCGATGAGCTCCCTGGCCCAGTCCACCATGACGGCGCCGATCACCACCCCCGGGGCGGGGGCGCCGTGGAAACGTGCGATCTCCTCCAGCGCCCGGGCTGCGGGCCGGCCGCAGAGCACTCCGGCAACATCCATGGACCATGTTTCCGACGTCACGGCAGGCGAACCTCGGTGAACTTTTTCAGGACCATGAGAAAAGCGAGCCCGGCCAGCGCCAACCCTAAAAACACCACAAAGCCCTGGGGATAACCGGCAGCGCCGTTCATCCGCACGAAAAGGCCTAGAATCGGCGGCAGGGCAAAACCGCCAAAGGCGCCCAGACCCCCGATGATGCCGGCCGCGCCGCCGACCGCCTTGGGAGTGAACCGCGGGACGAGCTTGAAAACGGCGGCGTTCGCGACCCCCATCCCCAGCGCCAGCAACATCTGGCCGATGAAGGCTGCGGCGATCGCCGCCCCGCCAGCAAAGATCACCAAAGACCCCGCCGCAACCACCGCAAATGAAAGTTGGGCGACCAGCAAGCCGCCGAGTTTATCGGAAGCGATCCCTCCGAACACCCGCAGGATACTGGTTGAGAGGGAAAAGGCGGCCGTCAGGAGCCCGGCCTGGACGAGGCTGATTTTGAAAAAATCGGTCCAGAAGGTCGGGAGCCACACCGTGAGGGCGATGAATCCGCCGAAGCTGATGAAATAGAGGAAGGTCAACACCCAGGTCCGCCAGTCCGCGCCGGCCTTGCGGATGGAATCCATGGCCTTGCCCGACGGAACCAGCTCCTCCCCGCAGGCCAGGAGCAGGGCATCGGGATCGATGTCCATGCCCATTTCCCTGTACTGGAAATAGGGCGCGTCTCGCATGCGCGCCCAAACCAGTCCCGTCATCACCAGCAGCGCGGCCAGCCACAGCACATAGGACCAGGTAAACCCGAGGCTCACCACGAGAAACGGCAGCAGCAGGGCGAAGATCCCCGGCGCCAGGTTTCCCAGGCCGCCGTAGACCGCCAGCGCCGTCCCCTGCTTACGCTGGGGATACCAGTAGGAAACGGCCGGCACTCCCACCGAGAACACTGCGATGCCGCAGCCGCACAGGATGCCGAAAATGAGGAAAAGGGGGTAATGCGACGCCCGGGGTGTGCCGACGACGCTGAACATGACGGTCATCCCGGCGACGCCTACAGCGGCGAGCAGCAGCAGGATCAGGATCGGTTTCTTACCGCCCATGCGGTCGACCATGGCCCCGAAGGGAATCCTCAGCAGGGATCCGGTCAGGGCCGGAGAGGCCGCCAAAATGCCCATAAGGAACGGCCCGACATCCATGACCTGCTTCAGCTTGGGCACGATCGGCCCGAAGGCGGAAACGCCGGAGAACCCGGCGAAAAAGGCCAGCGTCGTCCACGCGAGGGCCGCGCGCGGGCTCGACAGCCATTTGCTATTTCCTCAGCATATAGGATTCAGGGTTCGGGGTTCAGGGTTCAGGATTGGAACAGCGTTCTTGGTTCACGGTTAAAAACCGGAAAAATAACTTTTGCCGCTGAACCGTTGAATCGCTGAAACCTGAACCATACTCTAACTCTTGAACCGTGAACCGTTGAACCCCAAACTTTTTTTTCCTGAACCCTGAACCCCGAACCCTGCCCCCTCTTCTCAGGCCACCACCCGCCGTCTGAAGATAGAACAGCGGCACGCTCCAGATATGAACCAGGCGCGTGAAGGGAGAAAAGGCCAACAGCGCGAAGGCCGCCAGAATGTGGAGCTTGTACTGGAGCGGCACGTCCGCCATCAGGCTCGGGTCCGGCTGCAGGGTGAGGATGCCGCGGATCCAAGGCGCAATGGTGTCGAGCACGTGGAACCCCCCGAAGAACACGTCGTAAGTGCCGACACCGGTCACAAAAGCCAGCCCGAACAGGACGGCGAAATCGGTGGCGGTCGTCATCAGGCGGATGCGCTTAATGAACAGCCGGCGCGCCAATAAGATCATGACCCCGAAGAAGGCTGCAAACCCTACCACTCTGCCGCCGTGATGCGCGAGCGCCGTATGGGCGGCCGTGTCGATACCGACCATGTCGAACACGGTCTGGGGGATCAGCAGACCGGTGGCATGGCCGGCCAATGTTCCGAGAATTCCGAAATGGAAGAGGTAGGACCCGAAAAACAGGGTTTTCTTCTCGATGAGCTCGCTGCCGTGGGAGTTCCAAGCGTAGCGGTCGGTAAGGTAGCGATAGGAATGGCCGACGGCGAAAACGGCCAGACACAGGTACGGAAAAGCCACAAAC
Source organism: Desulfobacterales bacterium (assembly GCA_025454115.1). GTDB lineage: Bacteria > Desulfobacterota > Desulfobacteria > Desulfobacterales > SpSt-501 > SpSt-501. Next base: position 6,073 of record JALOPB010000205.1, read on the forward strand.
GCGAGCAGATCGATCGTACGCATGGTCACGCTCCTGAAACGCCTGCCGGACTGGCCCCGGCCGGCCATTGGGAAACATCCGTGGTTTCGGGAAAAGCCCCGCACAGCAGCTCCAGCGGAACGGCGTACAGCGAGTCGGCTTCCTTCAGCCGCCCGGCGAGGGCGGGCACGGCCGACAGGCACCGCAGGATCAGCGCGTGGGGTTCCGCCGGAGATGATGCCGCCATGAATTCGAGCATCAGGGGCAAAAAATCCGGCAGCTCGTTGACGGCCGGCTCGAACCCGGCCCGCAGGTAAACGCCCAACAGCTCCGCGAGCGCCCGGCCGCGGTCCTCGCGGTCGCCCATAAGATGGTAGGTGAGGTTCAGGCTGGCCGAAGGGTTCATATCGAAAACCGCCGTGTAATGCTCTTGGAGCTTCAGCAGGGGCTGGGCCTTCAGCAACACCATGAAATCGGCCAGGCGTTCCCGTACCCGGGGTTCGCCCAGGCTTGCCGCCGCGGCTTCCATTTCGGGGAGGGCCTCCAGGGCCTCCGCGTCGGGGTAGGCCAGGCACCGGCTCAGCAGTTTGAGAAGGGCTCTCTTTTCGTCCGTCATCGCGGATACCCGCAGCTTCCCTGGTCGATGTAAGGAGATGCCTCATCGATTCGGCTGACCGTCGGCAGCACGAACCGCTCACTGAGGTGGGCGATCGCCAACAGGCGGTACATGTCCTCCGCCGCCTGAGTGCCAAGACCGACAGCATCGAGCACGGCGGTATCCGCCGTCTGCCCCAGACGCACCGAACGCATGTAAGCCCGCAGCGCCGCCAGACGCTTCAGGGCCAGCCGCACCGGCTCCTCGTCGCCCGCCGTGAGCAGGTTGGCCAGATACGTCACCGGAATCCGCAAAGAGTCGATGCCGGCCGCCGGTCCGGCCGCATCCACCGCGGGGTTGGCCGGACTCAAAGGCGGAACGTACCAGACCATGGGCAGGGTGCGAAATTCCGGGTGCAGCGGGAGCGCGAGCCGCCACTCCTTTATCAGACGGTACACCGGCGAGCGCCGCGCCGCTGCGAGATAGTTCTCGGCGATCCCCTGGCGTTCGGCCTCGGCGGCGACCTTGGGGTCGTGCGGGTCGAGCATGACGCCGAGGTGCTCGGGGTAGACGGACCGCACGTCCGTCGCGGCCGCGGCTTCTTGAATGCGATCGGCGTCGTAGAGCAGGACGCCGATGGTGCGGATGCGGCCGACGCAGCTGTGGGCGCAGAGCGTCGGCAGGCCGGCTTCCGTCCGAGGGTAGCAGAACAGGCACTTTTCCGCCCGGCCGGTTTTCCAGTTGAAATAGGTCTTCTTGTAAGGGCAGCCGGAGACACAGAAACGCCAGCCCCGGCAGCGCTCCTGGTCCACGAGCACGATGCCGTCCTCGTCGCGCTTGTAAAGCGCGCCGGAAGGACAGGAGGCGACACAGGCCGGGTTGAGGCAGTGCTCGCACAGCCGGGGCAGGTGGAGAAAAAACACCTTCTTGAACTGTAGATAGATGGCGTGGTCGAGTCCCTTGAAGTTCACGTCCCCGGAGCCCGTCTCACTGACGCCCGCGAGGTCGTCCTCCCAGTTCGGCCCCCAGTTGATCTCCATGCTGGCGTCGTTCAACTGCGAGCGCGGCCGCAGCGACGGCTGGTGCTTCTTCCCCGGCCCGCTGACGAGCTTCCCGTAGTCGTAGGTCCAGGGTTCGTAGTAGTCGTCGATGGTCGGCAGGTCGGGGTTGTGGAAGATGCCGGCCAGTCGACGGGCCTTGTTCCCGGCCCGGAGGGACAGCTGCCGGCCCTTCAGCACCCAGCCGCCCTTGTGGACGTCCTGGTTCTCCCATTTCTTGGGGTAGCCGATACCGGGCTTGGTCTCCACGTTGTTGAACCACATGTATTCGGCGCCCTTGCGGCTAGTCCAGACGTTCTTGCACGGGATGCTGCAGGTGTGGCAGCCGATGCACTTGTCCAGGTTCAACACCATCGCGAACTGGGCTTTAATCTTCATACCACTCGATCTCCCCGGCCTTGCGCACCACGATCACCTCGTCGCGCTGGGAGCCGACGGGGCCGTAGTAGTTGAATCCGTAGCTGAGCTGGGCGTAGCCGCCGATCATGTGGGTGGGTTTGACCATGATGCGCGTGACGCTGTTGTGGGTGCCGCCGCGCTGGCCGGAGAGCGGCGCACCCGGCGTGTTGATGAGCCGCTCCTGGGCGTGGTACATGAAGGCCTTGCCCGGCGGGATGCGGTGGCTGACCACGGCCTTGGCCATCACCACCCCGTTGACATTGAAGCACTCCAGCCAGTCGCTGTCCGCAACCCCGATCGAGGCGGCGTCCTCGTTGTTGAGCCAGATGGCCTCCCCGCCCCGAAACAGCGTCAGCATCGTGAGGGTGTCGGAGTAGGTGCTGTGGATCGACCACTTGGAGTGGGGGGTGAGATAATTCAGCACCAGCTCCCTTCCCGCTTCGCGCCGGACGTCGGTCGAGCCGAGGGCCGACATGTCGACCGGCGGCCGGAACACCGGCAGCCCCTCGCCGAAGTGCCGCATCCAGGGGTGGTCCAGGTAGAAGTGGGCCCGGCCGGTCAGGGTTCGGAACGGCACCTTCTCCTCGATGTTGATCACGAAAGGCGAGTAGCGCCGCTGTTCGGACTCGATGCCGCTCCACACCGGGGTGGTGATGATCTTGCGGGGCTGGGCGCTGATGTCCTCGAAGCTGTACTTGTCGCTCTTGCGGGCGACGCTCAGATGGGTGAGGGAAAGCCCGGTGCGCTTCTCGAGCGGCCCCCAGGACTTCATCGCCGTTGCGCCGTTGGTTTCGGGTGCGAGCATGAGGATCGTCTCGGCCACCTGCCGGCCGGTCTCAAGCAGGGGCATGCCGTGGCTCACTCCGGGGGCGGTCACCGTACCAAGCTTCTCTTTGAGCTCGGCGTATTCCTCCTCCGCCGTCCACATGATCCCCTTCGAGCCCACCCCCGGTTTCGCAGCCAGCGGGCCGAGGGCCGTCATCATGCGATAGGCATCGGCGTAGTTGCGTTGGACCACGGTGAGGCTGGGCAGGGTCTTGCCGGGCACCGGTTCGCACTCGCCCCGGCGCCAGTCCTTCACCTCGGCCTGGGCGATCTCGCCCGGGCTGTCGTGCAGCAGCGGGGTCGCCACCAGGTCGCGCGCCTCCGGGAGGTGGACGGCGGCGAGTTCGGAAAACTTGGCCGCGATGGTCTTGAACTGGTCCCAGTTCGTGCGCGCCTCCCAAGGCGGGTCCACCGCCGGGTTGAAGGGATGGATAAACGGGTGCATGTCGGTGGTGTTGAGATCGTGCATCTCGTACCAGCCGGCCGCGGGCAGGGCCACGTCGGCGTACATGGCGCTCGTGGACATGCGCAGCTCGAGGGTCACGAGCAGGTCGAGTTTGCCCTCCGGGGCACGCTCGTGCCAGGCAACTTCTTGCGGGCGCAGGGGGCTCTCGGTGTTCAGCACCGCGCTGTCCACTCCGAGCAGGTGTTTCAAGAAATACTCGTGGCCCTTGGAGCTCGCACCGAGCAGGTTCGCGCGCCACAGAAAAAGTACCCGCGGGAAGTTGGCCGGATGATCGGGATCCTCGACGGCAAAGCGCACCTCGCCCGTCTTCAGCCGCGCGACCACATGGGCGAGGACCTCGGCATCCGAGGCGGCGCCCGCCGCGACGGCCTCGCGCACGAGCTCGATCGGGTTGCGGTCGAACTGCGGAAAGGAGGGCAGCCACCCCAGGCGGGCGGCGATCACGTTGCAGTCGGCCGGGTGCCGCGGCGCAACGGCGGAGGCGAGCGGCGAGGCCATCGTCGCCAGATCCAGATTGTCGTAACGCCACTGGTCGGTCGCGAAATACCAGAGGGAGGTTCCGTTCTGCTGTCGCGGCGGCCGGCGCCAGTCCAGCCCGAAAGCCACCTGGGACCAGGCCGACTGGGGCCGGACTTTTTCCTGCCCCACGTAATGCGCCCAGCCGCCGCCGTTGACGCCCTGGCAGCCGCAGAGGGTGGTGAGATTCAGGATGGCGCGGTAGATCATGTCGCTGTGGAACCAGTGGTTGGTGCCGGCACCGAGGAAAATCATGGACCTGCCCCGGGTCTTTTCCGCGTTCTCCGCGAACTCGCGCGCCACCCGGATCGCGTCCAGGGCCGGCACCCCGGTGATGGCCTCCTGCCAGGCGGGCGTAAAGGCCCGCGGGTCGTCGTAGCCGGTGGGGTAATCCGCTGGGTGCGCATCCCTCTCCTTGCGGCGCACCCCCAGATGGGCGGCCAGGAGGTCGAAGACCGTCGTGACGGTGACGGTGCCGGAGGGTGTCTGAACCTCTTTGACCGGGACGACACCGGCGCGAACGCCGGCGCCGCTCACCTCGAAGAGCGGCGAGTGCACCCGGACCCAGCGCTCGGCGGACGATGCGAAGCTGAGCAGGGGGTCGACGGGGGCATCGGTGGCCGAGTCTTTCAGTTTCAGGTTCCAGCGGCCCTCCTCGCTCCAGCGGAAGCCGATGCTGCCGTTCGGCACCACGAATCGGCCGGAGGCGGCGTCGCAGAGAACGGTCTTCCATTCGGCGTTGGCCAAGGGCTGGCCCAGGTCCGAAGCCCGTAAAAACCGGCCGGCTTTGAAATCCCCCTCGTGCGCATCGAGCACGACCGTGAACGGCAGGTCGGTGTAGGCCTTGGCGTAGGAGGTGAAGTACTCGCTCGGCCGGTCGATGTAGAATTCCCGGAGAATGACATGGCTCATGGCCATGGCGAGGGCCGCGTCCGTGCCGGCCTTGGCCGGCAGCCAGGTGTCCGCGAACTTGACATATTCGGCGTAGTCCGGGGCCACGGCCGCCACACGCGCGCCGCGGTAGCGCGCCTCGGTGAAGAAGTGCGCGTCCGGCGTGCGCGTCATGGGCAGGTTGGTGCCCCAAACGATCATGTACGAGGACTCATACCAGTCGGCGCTTTCCGGCACGTCGGTCTGCTCGCCCCACATCTGGGGCGAGGCCGGCGGCAGGTCGCAGTACCAGTCGTAGAAGCTCGCCAGCACGCCACCGATCAGCGACAGGAAGCGCGCACCGGAGGCGTAGCAGACCATGGACATGGCCGGGATCGGGGTGAAGCCGAAGATGCGGTCCGGACCGTGGGTCTGGATGGTATGGATGAGGGAGGCGGCCGATGCGAGCAAGGTCGCGCGCACCAGCGGATACTTCAGCCGCACCGGACTGTAGGTGTACCAGGAGTAGGTCGCACCGCGCGGGCAGCCGCGGGGCTCGTGGTTGGGGAAGCCCGCGCCGCAGCCGGGGTAGTCCGTGCGCTGGGTCTCCCAGACAATGATCCCGTTCTTGACATAGACGTCCCAGGAGCAGGAGCCCGTGCAGTTGACCCCGTGGGTCGACCGGACCTTCTTGTCGTACTGCCAGCGCCGGCGGTAGAAGTCCTCCCATTCGCGCTGGCCGCAGCGGACCTGGCCCCAGTCGCCGGACACCGTCTCCTCCCGGCAGCCTTCTTTGCCGCCCAGGGGGCGAAGGAACCTCAGTTTGGAGAGAAAACCGTCGGTAGGCAAGGGCACCTCCGTCGCATGAGCCACGTGTTGAAATCGTGTTGGGAAAGCCTGGGGAAATGGATGACGCAACGCCGAGACGATATTATCATACTCCCTCTGGTTGCGACAATGACTTGACTTAAGTCAAAACCGAAACGGAACGCCTTTTAGGCTGGCTGTGTTATCGTTCATGACCGTCTCCTTCTTGTGGATTGCTTTGAAACCGGTTGCTATCCCGTCGCCGGCGGCTGCTTATTTCAAGTAGTCGCTCTCCAGTTGGTCGATCATTTTATGAAACGCTTCGTGCTTGCCGATGCCGATTTTCTGCTCCTCGATCCGGTCGAAGCCTTGGGAAAGCTCTGCCAGGGTGGCCTCTGAAAGCTGCCTTTCAGCCATGGGGAACAGGACATTGTTTTCCTTTTCGATATGTTGGTTCAACAACGAAATGTAGTCTCGGGCGCTGCGGGCGAAATCCGTGGCTGACTGGGGTATGCCTGCCTTGATCCGTGAAAATGCATCCTTCATTTTCTTGACGCATTCACGCCCCAATTCGTGCTCCCGCAGCATGACGCCGATGGGCCCCCTGTCCCGGGCGACGCCGGCCTGCTCCAGCGCGGGAAAAAGCAGCTCTTCTTCCTTGCCGTGATGGCATTGGTCGACGAATACCGTGAAAAACTCCAGCAGCTGCTCCACGTGCCGGGGATCTTCCGGTGTTCCCTGTTGCTCGAGCTTCTGAGCAATACGCTCCAACACCTTGAGGGTCAGACGCACGGCATCATGCTCCATTCTCAAATCCTGGATCGCTTTCATGAGAAGACTCCTGGTTGGGGGTACAACGGCGATGCTCCGCAGGCTGCCCGCGGACAGAACGCGACGTATCGCCCTCAATCCGCTAGGGCGTAACGCTCCCGCATCCGCCTGGAAATTTTCCGAATCCGCTCGAAGGCCTTTTCGACCGATTGGTCCTTCATTCGATCTTTTCGAACATGTCCTTGCCCGCGCTGCAATCCGGGCACAGCCAGTCCTCGGGCAGGTCCTCGAAGGCCGTTCCGGGGGCGATGCCGTTTTCGGGATCGCCTTTTTCCGGATCGTACACGTAGTCGCACGGGACACAACGCCACTTTTGCATCGGCACAACTCCTTTCTATTAAGGGTTTCTTAGCGCCACCGGTCTGGACCGGTGGCGCTTGACTCACTTGCCGGCCATCATGGCGGCGATGTCATCCTGGACCGCTCCGATGGGCTTGATGTCGAACTTTTCGACCAGCACCTTGGCCACGTTGGGTGACAAAAATCCCGGCAGGGTCGGCCCCAGCCGCATGCCCTTCACGCCCAGGAACAAAAGCGCCAGGAGCACCGCGACCGCCTTCTGCTCGTACCAGGCGATGTCAAATGACAGCGGCAGCTCGTTGATGTCCTTCAGGCCGAACACCTCCTTCAGCTTCAGGGCGATGACGGCCAGAGAATAGGAGTCGTTGCACTGGCCGGCGTCGAGCACGCGCGGGATGCCGCCGATGTCGCCCAGGGCCAGCTTGTTGTAGCGGTATTTCGCGCAGCCGGCCGTGAGGATCACGGTATCCTTGGGCAGGTTCTCGGCCACCTCGGTGAAATAGGCCCTCGTTTTCTGGCGGCCGTCGCAGCCGGCCATGACCACGAAGCGCTTGATGGCGCCGGACTTCACGGCGGCCACGACCTTGTCGGCCAGGGCCAGCACCTGATGGTGCGCGAATCCGCCCACGATCGTGCCGGTCTCGATCTCGGTCGGCGGCGGACAGCTCTTGGCCTTGGCGATGAGAGCCGAGAAATCCTTGGCGCCTCCTGCTGGCCGGTCGGCGATGTGGGTGGCGCCCGGGTAGCCCACGATCCCGGTGGTGAACAGCCGGTCCAGATAGGTATTCTCCTTTTTTAGAGGCACGAGGCAGGAGCCGCCGTAGTTGCCTGCGAAATGCGAATATTTCTTGAATGCCGGGTAGTAGTTGGCCGGCAGCATCTCGCCGTGCGTGTACACATCGACCCCGGTCCCCTCGGTCTGCTGGAGCAGCTCCGCCATGTCCTTGAGGTCGTGGCCGCTGATCAGGATCCCGGGGTGCTTGCGCACGCCGATGTTGGCCTGGGAAATCTCCGGGTGGCCGTAGGTGGAGGTATTGGCCTGGTCGAGCAGGGCCATGGCTGCAACGGCGGTCTCCCCGGCCTTCATGACCAGCCCCACCATCTCGTCCGACGAAAGCTCTTTCGTCGTGGAAGCCAGGGCTTCCATCATGAAATCGTTGATCTCCGCTTTGCGGAACCCCAGGACGGCGGCATGCTCGGCGTAGGCCGCAATCCCCTTCAGACCGATGGTCAGCAGCTGGCGCAGGGAGCGCACATCCTCGTTGGCCGTGGCCAGCACGCCCACGCTCTTGGCCTTTTCAGCGAAGGCGATCGGATCGCCTTCCCACGTGGCGGCCTCGGGCAGCGGCCCGTCGTAAGGGCGCCCCGTTTTTTCCTTGTAAACCGATAGAAAATTGGCCTTGATCTGAGCCCGGCGGCGGAGGCCTTCCTGGATCATGCCGATAAAACGCGCGTCGTCCCAGTTGGCATTGGTAATCGTGGTGAACAGCCCCTGTTCGATGAATCCGTCGTTGGACCGGTCCGCCGCGCCCAGTTCCTTCAGCTTTTCACCGTAAACCGAAATCCCCTTCAGGACAAAAATGAGCAGATCCTGAAGATTCGCGGTATCTTCCGGCTTGCCGCAAACTCCCTTGACAGTGCAGCCGGTGTTCTTGGCGGTTTCCTGGCATTGAAAACAGAACATGAT
>JALOPB010000206.1 GCA_025454115.1 Desulfobacterales bacterium
GAGGGAACCATCAGCGACGCGTACGAGAAAGCGCATTTCCACACGGGTATTCCCGTCTGCCCCACGGGCGCTTCCGGTCTGGCGGGGTTGATCCAGCTTCAAGCATCCGGGGCCGTCGCGCCCGGCGAATCGGTGGGGCTTTTCTTTACAGGGTTTGACCGGGCAAGGGCCAAGTGATAGGAAAGAAGGTTCATAGAATGACTGAATTTTTCAGTTGTGTAGGCTGAAGACCGAAGGCTGAAGGGTAACAGGAGTAATCCATGGCGCCATCACCCGACAACGTATGCAAACGATTTTGGATTTGTTCGAGCCAGCTCGTTTTTCCCTTCAGTCTATCTGCCTTCAGTCTATCCCCCTGAGCGAGGTATTTATGACCCAAAAACGCCTGATCACCGGCCCCACCTTCGCCGAAATGCTGGATCCTTCCAAGATCCGCAAAGATCTGCGCGAGAAGGCGCTGGCCGTCAAAGCCAGGGATCCGCTCGAGCCCATCAACCTCAAGGACGGCTCCGGCCGGATCTACCACGAAGTCCTGCCGCCCGAATTGACAGGGGTCGAAACCCCCATCGTGGTTCTGTACGGCAAGGATTTCCCCACCGGCAGCCACAAGGTGGGGGCCACCTACTCGGTTCTGATCGAGAAGGCCATCAGCGGCGCCGTCGATCCGGACCGCCACACCATCGTCTGGCCGTCCACCGGCAACTACGGCATCGGCGGGGCCTGGGTGGGTTGCCGCATGCAGTTCGACTCGGTCGTGATCCTGCCCGAAGAAATGAGCAAGGAGCGCTTCGAAATCGTCCGCGGCTACGGCGCCCGACTCGAGCTGACGCCGGGCTGCGAGAGCAACGTGAAGGAGATCTACGACAAGTGTCATGCGTTGAGGCAAGCCGCACCCGAACGCATCCGCATCATGAACCAGTTCGAGGAATTCGCCAATTACCGCTTCCATTATTATGTCACCGGCAACACCATCATCGAGCTGGCCAAGGTGCTGGAGGACCAGGGCATCGGCAGGGGCGTCGTCTCGGCGTACGTTTCCGCCATGGGCTCGGCCGGCACGATCGCAGCCGGTGACCGGCTCAAGCAGCAGTGGCCCGGCCGCCATCTGATCGTGGGCCTCGAGCCGATTCAGTGCCCGACGCTTTACTGGAACGGCTACGGCGGACACGACATTCAGGGCATCGGCGACAAGCACGTCACCTGGATTCATAACGTCATGAACATGGATGCGGTCATGTGCATCGACGACATCGAGAGCAAGCTCGGCCTGCAGCTGTTGACCGAGGCACCCGGCTGGGAAGTGCTCACCCGCAAATACGGCGTGGCTGAAGACAAAGTAAAAAAACTCTCCGAGATCTTTGGCATCTCCGGGGTCTGCAACGTGCTCGGCGCCATCAAGACGGCCAAGTTCTATGGCATGGGCAAAGACGACCTGATCGTCACCGTTTGCACCGATGCCATCGACCGCTATCACTCGGTCATGACCGGCCTGACCGAGTGCTTCGGCCCGATGGATGCAGCCGCCGCCGAAGTTCGCCTGGTCGGCATCTTCCACCGGCAGAAACTGGACTGGATCGACGAGGGCACCCGCCGCAACCGCAACCAATGGCACAATCTCAAGTACTTCACCTGGGTGGAGCAGCAGGGTAAGACCGTCGAAGAGCTGAATGCCCAGCGCGGCCAGGCCTACTGGGAGGCGCAACAAGCCAAGGTGGCGAGGGTCGACCGGTTGATCGAGGAATATCGAGTTGCTTGAGAAACCGGCGCCTGATGCTTGGTTCTAAGCAAGCCACGGCGCACGGCGCAACTTTACGACAAGTATGTTTTTATTTGTGGGAGAGGCTTTCAGCCTCGATCGTCGCGGCTGGAAAGCCGCTCCCACAGAAAAAGGCCTAACTTACTTGGAAGAAAGCCTCGACATATATAACCCCTTCTGATTGTTTGAGGAACTCGATATGAAGGATGCCAAGCAGATCCTGGAGCTGTCCCGACGCTACCGCGACTACACCGCGTCCAATCTGTCCGAGCTCGTCAAGATCAAGTCCCCGAGCCTGGGCGAGAAGGAGGTCGCCGCCAAACTGGCCGAGCAAATGCGGGCAGCCCGTTTCGATGAGGTGACCATCGACGGCCTCGGCAATGTGATCGGACGCATCGGAAACGGCAAGCGAATCCTGGCGTTCGACGGCCACATCGACACCGTCGAGGTCGGCAACGCGGCCAACTGGAGCTTTGATCCTTTTAGTGGAGAAATCCGCGACGGGTTCGTTCACGGCCGCGGGGCCGCCGACCAGAAGGGCGGCGTCGCCTCCATGGTGACCGCCGGCCGCATCCTCAAAGACATAGGCTTCGACCGGGACGTCACGCTGTACTTTGTGGGCAGCGTCATCGAAGAGGACTGCGACGGGCTGTGCTGGAAGTACATCATCGAGGAGGACGGGATCCGACCCGAGGTGGTCGTCAGCACCGAGCCCACCGATGGCGGCCTCTACCGCGGCCAGCGCGGCCGCATGGAGATCGAGGTCGAATTCAAAGGGATTTCCTCCCACGGATCGGCTCCGGAACGCGGCAAGAACGCGATCTATATGGCCTCGCGGGCCTGCCTGGCCGCCGAGCAGCTCAGCGAACGGCTGCCCGCCGACGACTTCCTGGGCAAGGGGTCCATTGCCCTCAGCCAGTTCGTCTCCGGCAGCCCGTCGCTGTGCGCGGTGGCCGACTACGCCCGCATCCACCTGGACCGCCGGCTGACCTGGGGCGAAACCAAGGAATCGGCCGTCAGGGAAATCGAGGCGCTGGTCAAGGGCGAAGATGCGCGGGTCTTCGTCCCGAACTACGAGGAAACCGCCTACACCGGCCGGCGCTACGGCATGGAAAAATACTATCCGACCTGGAAGTGGCCGGAGGGCCACCCGGCTGTTCAGGCCGGCGCCCGGACCTATCAGGCGCTTTTCGATCGGCCGGCCCGGATCGGAAAATGGACCTTCTCGACCAACGCCGTCACCATCTCCGGCATGTACGGAATCCCGGCGATCGGGTTCGGGCCGGGAGCCGAAGCCATGGCCCACGCCCCCGACGAGAAGACCCCGGTCGAAGACCTGGTTAACGCCGCGGCGTTTTATGCGCATTACGCCTGTACAGTGTAGAGAATGTTGGCCCGTTGGCCGGTTTACCCGTTGGCCCGTTTTCGTTCTTCGGGTCCACGGGCCAACGGGCACACGGGTCCACCGGTTGCCCTTTACAACAGCGAGGAGAAACTATGAGTAACATCCAAAGCCTTCTGAAGCAGATCGCCGCACTTAACGGCGATCTCTACCATAAGGACTTTCTGCTGACCTGGGAGAAAAGCGTTGATGAGCTGAAAAAGATCGTGGCCGTGGCCGACGCGCTGCGCTGGCTGCGCCGCGAAAACATCTCCACGCGGTGCTTCGACTCGGGCCTGGCAGTGAGCATTTTCCGCGACCAGTCGACCCGAACACGCTTTTCGTATTTCTCGGCGGCCAACCTGCTCGGGCTGGGCGTCCAGGATCTGGACGAGGGCCGCTCGCAGATCGCCCATGGTGAAACCGTGCGTGAGACGGCCAACATGATCGGCTTTTTCACCGAGTTCATCGGCATCCGCGACGATATCTTCCTGGGCGCCGGCCACGCCTACATGCAGGAAGTGGCTGCCGCGGTGGAGGACGGGTTTCAGGCCGGCGTCCTGGAGCAGCGGCCGTACCTCGTCAACCTGCAGAGCGACATCGACCACCCCACCCAGAGCATGGCCGACCTGATGCAGCTCAAAAGCCACTTCGGCTCGCTGGAAAACCTGCGGGGCAAGAAAATCGCCATGACCTGGGCCTATTCGCCCAGCTATGGCAAGCCGCTGTCCGTGCCCCAGGGGGTGATCGGACTGATGCCGCGCTTCGGCATGGAGGTCGTGCTGGCCCACCCCGAGGGCTATCAGCTGATCCCTGACGTGGTCGAAAAGGCCGGAACGTCCGCAAAGGAAAGCGGCGGCAGCTTCCAGGTCGTGAACTCCATGGACGAAGCATTCGCCGGGGCCGACGTGGTCTACCCCAAGAGCTGGGCGCCCTACCATGTCATGGAAAAGCGCACCGAGCTGTTGCGCCAGAACGACACGGCCGGCTTGAAAGAACTCGAGAAGGATTGTCTGGCCAACAACGCCCGGTTCAAGGATTGGGAGTGCAACGAGGCCAAGATGAAGTTGACCCGGGGCGGCGACGCGCTGTACATGCACTGCCTGCCGGCGGACATCTCCGGAGTCTCCTGCGCAGCCGGCGAGGTCGCAGCCAGCGTCTTCGAGCGTTACCGCATTCCGACTTACATCCAGGCCGGCTTCAAGCCTTACGTCATCGCCGCCGTCATGCTGGCCAGCCGCTTCGAAGACCCCGTCAAGCTGCTCCGGGCCATGAAGCGCCGGGCATTCGGGCGTGCAGGTCACTGATGACATCTGTGAGCGGTTGAGCTTTATTTTCAGAATGCAGGGTCAGGGTTCGGAGTTCAGGAAAGGAGCAGTTTCCGAATCCCGAACCTTGCTGGACTGAACTCCGAACCTTTTAGCCTCTTTGGTTGACCATGAAAATCTACCAAGTCGACGCTTTCACGGACAAACCGTTTACGGGCAATCCGGCCGGCGTGTGCGTGCTGCCCGGCCCGAAAAACGATGTCTGGATGCAGAACGTGGCGGCCGAGATGAACCTCTCCGAGACGGCCTTCCTGATGCAGGAGGGCGACGGTTTTCGGCTGCGCTGGTTCACGCCGGCCGTCGAAGTCGAGCTCTGCGGCCACGCGACGCTCGCCTCGGCCCACGTCCTTTGGGAAATCGGCCGGCTGGCCGGGCATGAGCCGGCGCGATTCCACACCTTAAGCGGGCTGCTCACGGCCGAACGCCGCGGCGAAGCCATCGAGCTGGATTTCCCGGCGACACCGGACGAACCGGCCGACGCCCCGGCCGGCCTGGCCGAAATCCTGGGGGCCAGAGTCGTGAATTTCCGCAGCAGCCGCTTCGACCATCTGGCCGAGCTTGAGTCGGAAGCGGTCGTGCGGGGGCTGCGGCCCGATTTTACCCGCCTGAAGTCCCTGCCGGTGCGCGGCATTATGGTGACCAGCCGCGCGACCTCACCGGGCTTCGACTTTGTGTCGCGGTTCTTCGGGCCGGCCGTCGGTATCGACGAGGACCCGGTGACCGGTTCGGCGCATTGCTGCCTCGGGCCTTACTGGAGCAAGCGGCTGGGCAAAACCGACATGCGGGCCTGCCAGGCCTCGCGACGCGGCGGCGTGGTCGGCGTGACAGTGATAGGAGACCGGGTGCTCCTGCGCGGCCAGGCCGTCACGGTGATGGCGGCGGAGCTGACCGCCGAATGACTCCGAAAATCTATTGTATGAGAGGACTTCAAGCATGAATCGAGAGAAAAACTACCTTCAGCTGCTGCTCGAGGTGACCAAGGCGATTACATCGAATCTCAATCTCAATGAGGTCTTCGATCTTATCGTCCACAAGGTCCCCGAGGTGGTACGAGTCGATGCGGCCACCCTGCGGCTGCTGGATCCTTCCGGGAAGCGGCTGGTGCTGCAGGCCGCGGCCGGCCTCAGCGACGCCTACCTGAGCCGCGGGCCGGTGGACGCGGAGGAAAGCGTCCTCAAGGCCCTGGCCGGCACGCCCATCGCGGTCTTCGACGCTGCCAGCGACCCGCGCATCCACTACCACGATGCCGCCCGCGAGGAAGGGATCAAGAGCATCCTGGTGGCGCCGGTCGTCATCCGTGGGCAGGTGGCCGGCATATTGCGCCTGCTCGCCAAAACCCCTCGGTCCTATGCACCGCAGGAAATCGAGTTCGCGGCCGCCCTGGCCGAACAGTGCGGCATCGCCATCGAAAACGCCCGCGCCTATCAGGAGCAGGAACGCCAGATCAACTATTTCAAGGCCCTGGCCGAGATCGGCAAGGCAATCAACTCCACGCATGAGCTGGACGCCATTCTGAACCTGATCGTCCGGCGCATGCCCGAGGTGATGAAACTGAAGGCCTGCACCATCCGCCTGATCGAATCGGCCGAGGGCCGCCTGCAGCTGAAGGCCGCCTACGGCTTGAGCCGGGCCTATCTGGAACGTGGGGCGCTCGACGAGGAGCTGGCCACCCATTATATTCTGCAGGGCGAGCCGGTGGTGATCCCGGATGCCACCGTGGACATCCACACGATCTATCACAAGGCGGCGAAGGCAGAGGGCGTGGGAAGTATCCTCGCCGTGCCGATCACGGTCCAAGAGGAACCGATCGG
>JALOPB010000468.1 GCA_025454115.1 Desulfobacterales bacterium
CGGACCAATCCCGCGCGAGGCGGCCTTCGAGGACACGGGTGGACCGTTCTACCTCGATCCGGGAGGACGACGTGCGGATGCCATGGACGACGACCTCGCCCTGTGGATCCAAACGGATCGCGGGCTGGTCGTTTGCGTCGGCTGCAGCCACGCCGGCGTGGTCAACACGTTGAATTACATTCTGCGCTTGAACCCCGGGTCCAAGATACGAGCGGTCGTAGGCGGGATGCACCTGCTGAACGCGAGCGAAGACCGGCTGGAGCGGACGATCGCAGCCCTACGGGTTTTGGAGCCGGAGCTCCTGGTTCTTTGCCATTGCACCGGAGAGGGACCCGTCGAGAGCATGCAGGCCGCCTTCGGGGATCGAGCCCTTTGGGGGCATTCGGGCTTGAGTCTTCAATTTTGACGACTTATTCAAATCGTAGACCTGGTGGACGAGCATTATGTGATTATCGAAAACTGGTGGACGAGCATTATGTGATTATCGAAAAGAATTGACACCCGGCCAGGCTTAATTAGCTTATGGTTGTAAAGGAGGCGGGCGATGATAGTGGGACATAGCTCCAACATCCGCTTCCGGAATCATGGCGCCCGCCCCTTTAAAAAACCTTTACTGAAAGGCGGTCGATATGATTCTCCACTACGTTTTCATCGGAATATATCTCGCGGCCATTGTGGGGATAATCCTCGCCGTAGTTCACGTCTCGCATCAACGCGACGGCGGCTCCCACCGGCACGGCCATTGAAAATGCAGGCAAGTCGGCTCGTTCCCGTTGCAGACGGCGCCAGGCCATACATGTGGCGGACGACAGACGTAGCCTGGAATTCCTGTCGGCCTGCCTATAGATATCAGGCAATCGCTGAAGCCGGCCGGCCACTTCAAATCCACGGGCATTCTCCTGCTTCCTCGCGTTTAACGCAGCGCCGCCGTAGCGCTACTTTTCAGGGCCGTATCAATAATCAGCGCTATTCCACAGGAGGAGGCGCAATGTTCAAGCACATCCTGCTGCCGACCGACGGGTCGGAGTTGTCGGCAGCGGCCATCAACCACGGGGTTCGATTGGCAAAGGCCATCGGCGCGCAGGTGACAGGGCTCTCCGTGATGCCCTTCCAGCACACGCTATTGTACGAGATGGAAATCCCGACCAAAGGCCAGGAAAAGGAAGCCAAACAATGCAAAGTATGAGCGGGACGATTCTCCTTATGAAGCCATCATTCGCGTGGCGGAGCGGAAGGGCTGCGATCTCATCCTAATGGCCTCCCACGGCCGGCGAGGCGTCAGGGCGCTTTTGCTCGGCAGTGAAACCCAAAAAGTCCTGACGCATTCCAGGATACCCGTGCTGGTGTATCGGGGCGCCTGAGATCGGGGAGGTCTCCTCACGGCTTGATCCGTGGAATCCGGACGCAGCATGCCGGCGGGCTGGAACCGGAGGGAGCATCCGCGCGCAGCCGTGGCGCAATGGCGGGAGGGAAATGCCGCCATGAAAAAGTCGGCCGGCGGCCGGCCTCCCTGGACTTTTTGCTGGACTTTTAAGGGAGGGTTGGGCGATATTTCAGTTATTCTCAAGAGTTGTTGGCTGCACCAAGAATCATGGGTGAGCGTTTCACCGCATCGAGCGCCGGGTGGTTCTGAAACGAATTGAATTAAGACACGATGCGCATGTATGCGGATATGGAGCTGCAGCATCCCTTTACTTCCAACGGCGATGAAAGGAGGCGAGCCCATGAGCACTTCTACGCAACCCAGGAAAAAATTCGATCTCGATGTGGACGGATTTTTAGTGGACCCGCAAAAATGGGAGCCGGCGCTGGCCGAGCAGCTTGCACCCCAGATGGGGATTGCAGACGGGCTGACCAAAGAGCACTGGGATGTGATCAACTACATCCGCAGGGCCTACGAAAAAACCGGGAAATGCCCCAATCTGTTCGAGACCTGCCGCGAAATCAACCTTCGCCGAGCCGAGTTGAAACGCCTTTTCCCAAAGGGTTACATGCGCGGGGCCTGCAAGCTGGCCGGTATCAGTTACAAGGAGGCCTATTTAGGGGCCGATTATCTCGAACACAGCGCGGTCGACCTGCACGCCATCGCCCAGCGGCAGGAATATCGAGTGGACGTGCGCGGCTTTCTGGTGGACCCGGACGAATGGGACGAGCACTACGCCGGCCACCGCGCCTTTGAAATGAAAATTCCAGGCGGCAAACTGACCAAGATGCACTGGCAGGTCATCCGATCCCTGCGTAGCACGTTCTACAAAACGGGCAAGGTCCCGACCGCGGCTGAAACCTGTGAAGCCAACGACCTGGAGATCGGGGAGCTCGAAGCTTTGTTCCCGGACGGTTACCACCGCGGGGCTGTCAAGATCGCCGGGTTGCGGGTGCGCTGAACTCAGGTGCCCATCCAGAAACGGCGCCTTTCGGCTCATGCCGGTGTTCTCGCTCTTCGCAATCCTCGGCGTAGACTCACTACGCCTGCGGTTGTGAAATCGCTGCGGCCTTGGCCTGGAACCGAAATCCACCATTTCTGGATGGACCCTATCCTAAAATTCAGAGCTCGGCGCCCTGACGTGGTTCAAAGAAAGTCGATGCCAATTTCCATGGAGGTGTGAGGGGTTACCGTGGATACAGGATTGACCTGCCCGGGCTGCAACGAGCCGGTGAAGGCGAGCTGGAAGGTCGCCTCTCGGCCGACTGGCGTGCCCGAGCTGCGGGATGGAGGTCAAGGAGAACTGGAAGGTCTGCCCGGAATGCGAACAGCGCCTCATGTGTCCGGATTGCGGCCGGCGCCTGCCGGCCGATCCATCCGGATGCCCGGCCTGTCGGAAAACGGAGCCGGAGCAAACCGGAGCCCCGGATGTAATCAT
>JALOPB010000469.1 GCA_025454115.1 Desulfobacterales bacterium
GAGGCTCGCGCCGGCCACGCAGCCTAAATACGCCGCTGCTGAGCCTGCCAATACCGGCGGCAGCGGCCGCAATAAAACGACATCGGAAAGCGTCAGCTTCCCACCCGGCTTCAGAACCCTGAACGCCTCCGCAAATACTTTCGGCTTGTTGGGCGACAGGTTGATGACGCAGTTGGACAGGATCACATCCACCGAGTTGTCGATCACGGGCAGGTACTCGATGTCGCCCAGCCGGAATTCGACGTTGCGATATCCGCCCTTTTTGGCGTTCTCCCAGGCCTTCTTGACCATCTCCGGGGTCATGTCCACCCCGATCACCCGGCCCTGTTCACCGACCGCTTTGGCCGCCAGAAAGCAGTCGAACCCCGCTCCCGAACCCAGGTCCAATACCGTCTGACCCTCCTTAAGCGACGCGAGCGCCACGGGGTTTCCGCAGCCAAGCCCGAGATTCGCCCCCTCCGGGACCTGATCCATCTCGTCTTTGGAGTAGCCGATCATCTCCCCGATCCTCCCCGATCGTTTGAATCGAGGAATTTGAGCCGCAGCAGGATGACGGGGCCCCACAGCAGGGCCTGTTTTCCGTGGCCACGCGGCCGTAGCCTTGCTTCACCTTGTTCTTGATTTCCTGGTGTTCCATCACCGTCTCCTAAAACCACGCATTTTGAAGCATTCAACCATCAGGATGTTATGATGTCCTTCATCATCGGCCCCAGCATGCCCTTCACCATGTTTGCAAGGGAATCGGCCTTGACCATGGTGATGCAGCATGTCTGGCCATCCTTCTCCCAGCCAATCAGCACGAGCTTGTCCCCGGCCTGGATACCGGCCTTTTCACGGATGGTCTTGGGCAGCACCATCTGGCCCTTCTCGTCCACGCCGACCATCGCCTCCACCTGGCAGCAGCCGGGGCCCACACCCGAAAAACACGACAACGCTTTATTCTTTTTGGCCGCCATCCGGATCACCTCCGCTTAATCTGCTAATTTTTTAAAATCAAAATAATCAAAATATTTTGAATGTCAAGAATTTTGGTATAAACGACGAGCGGGCGAGATGGCCCAATGGCCACGGCCATAGCGCTGCCACGGACCGCCCAGTTTGGACAACGGCACAGGCTGCGTTATATTTTCCTATTCCGTCTCAAGAACCGATATTCCGGCACGACTGCCCAATGAACTCGGTGAGGCAATATGGATGACACTCGAGAATTGAGTCTCAGGCAACTATGGGCTCCCGCCGCGATGCGATAGGGGGATGCGCGGACTTTTTTGCAACGCTGGATGGACGTGCATCGGAGCATCAGGCATTGGATGCGGGCGCCTTCAGGGTGGAAGGGTACCCCTACTTGCGCACGGATCGTTTTCTGGCGTCGTTTCGCGAAGCGGTTGCGGACAAAGCCGCCTTCACCGCATGGGTGGACCGGATGCAGGCGCTCGATCAGGAGGCCCGCCGACATGAAATCGCCAACCTGCCGGCAGGAACCGGGCCGGCCGCCGACCCCGAGAACGCTGAGCCTGAGCTCAACGCCAGGATCGTCAGCTGCGGCAACCTGATGAAGGCAGCAGACTTTCAAGATGCCGAATCCTGGATGGCGCTGGGGAAAAAATCCATAGTGCCGGATGAGTATCTGACTCTGCCGCGGGTGCTGGGCCTCTATCCTGTAACCAGCCTTTTCGTTTCGAATGGCGTGCGGAACTGGCATGCCGAAGCTCGCAAGACCTTCTCCATTGACCCCCCGGCCGGGTGGCGGGCCATTCGCTACGTTCCGGAGAGAAGCATCGAGTTTTCGGATAAGAGCCAAATCGTCGCGGCGGCCAAGCGCGACATCCTTGGAATACCGATCTACTCTTCAACCGACCTGGAGGCCCTCTTTTGGATGTATGCTCCGGTCTGGGAAGTCCAGGCGGAAGCCGAATACGATCGGATCGGCGCTCCGATCTGGACTCCTGGAGGAGCGCTCGACATCGACACCCGGCAGCCGGCGACGTACGCGCTGCTTTCGTTTACGCGTTTCGGCAAAGAGATCCTGACCCAGCTCAACTACATCATCTGGTTTCCGGCCCGGCCCAAGGAGCATGCTCTGGACATTTACGGAGGGATGCTCGACGGGGTGAACTACCGTGTGACGCTGGACAAGAACGGAAAACCCCTGCTTTACGAGACGATCCACAACTGCGGCTGCTACTACAGCGCCCATCCCACCGAGCGGCTGCGGGTTCGCGCGAAGATAGACTACGCCGAACCGCCGCTGATCCTCAAATCGCCCGATTTGACACCTTCCGATGAGCGCATGATCGTTGCCATGGAAACCCGGACGCACTATGTCCGGCATCTTTACCCCACTGCCCGCCGGCCTCATCCCCAAGAGATCGCCTATTCTCTCGCGGACTACGGCGCGCTTCGCAGCCTGCCCGATCCCAAAGGCGGCCGCCGGAGCATGTTCAGCCCGGACAGCCTCGCGCCGGGAAGCGAACGGCTGGAACGCTTTATCCTCTGGCCCACCGGGGTGGTATCCCCCGGCGCCATGCGCCAATGGGGCCGCCACGCCGTTGCCTTCGTGGGCGAACGCCACTTCGACGACCCGGATTACATGGATAAAATGTTCATGGAAGATGGTTCGAAATGAAAGCCGTCGT
The DNA here is from genome assembly GCA_025454115.1 of Desulfobacterales bacterium. Lineage (GTDB taxonomy): Bacteria > Desulfobacterota > Desulfobacteria > Desulfobacterales > SpSt-501 > SpSt-501. The sequence goes on from JALOPB010000469.1 coordinate 2,637, forward strand.
AACAGGGGCCACCGGGTGCATCGGGACGGTCCTGTGCCGGGAACTCAAGGCCGGGGGCTGGGAGGTCCGGGCGCTGGTGCGGCCCGGCCGGG
>JALOPB010000207.1 GCA_025454115.1 Desulfobacterales bacterium
TCTAAATGCGGATACACGTTCGAAGCAGATGCGTATCCCAACCAGTGCCCGTCCTGCAAGGAGAAATGTGAATTTCTGGACAACAGCTGTTATACCCCGGATTGCGCCGCCACGGGAATAGATCCGCGCATCGCGAAGCCCAAACCCTGACCCGTTGGCCAGGTTATCGGTTAATCTGCCTGGACGCTGCCTCCATCACATCGGCGGCAAGGGAGTGCGTATCATGCGAAAAGTGTTGATTGTCTTCGCCAGCCGGACCGGTGAAACCCAAACCATTGCCGACCTGATCGGCGAGGGGGTCCGCATGGCCGGTCATCAGGCCGACGTGGTCAATGTGAAGAACATCAAGAGCGAGGCCGATCTGGCGGCGTATGACGGCTATGTGTTCGGCTCCGCCACCTATCACGGCGACATGCTCCAGGCGATGAAGACCTTTCTATTCATCGCCGAAAAGGCACGGCTGGAGGGTAAGGTCGGAGGGGCCTTCGGCTCGTTCGGCTGGAGCGGCGAAGCCAACGATCGAATTTACCAGACCATGAAAAACATCTTCAATATGAACATGGTGGCCGACTGCCTGCGGTTGAAGACGAGCAGCCTCGGCGGCGGTGTCCAGATGGCCCAGGAATACGGCCGTCAATTGGCCCAAAAACTAAGCGAATGAAAATTCTCTTCGAGAAAGAGAGGACGTCATGGCCCCCAATGAAACCACACCTCAGCACTGCCCCGGCTACGCTAATTTTAAAACCCTGAAGTCCTTCACCTGCAACTGTCCGAAATGCGGAACTGAAAAAGAAATTTTTTCCGACGAATTCGATCGACCCCACAAGTGCGGCAAATGCGGAGAGCCGATCGATTTCACGCAGTGCCAGCTGGCGGGCGAGGGCAAGAGCCTTTCGCCGCGTTGAGCTCTGGCGCAATCCATATCGCCGAGCGCATGGGTTCTCCGTGGGTTTTTGGCAGCGGAGATCTGCATCCGACCGGTTCCGGAGACAAATGACAGCTCGAATCAACACCCGCAAGACCATCGCTGCGCTGGTTCTTGCCATGCTAACGGCCGCCGGCTGGGCCTGGGCCTCGGGCACGCCGACGAATAAGGGGGCTGCCGAAATCGTCTTGGAAGGCGGTACGAGCGGCAGCGTCGCTTTCCCCCACCAGCGGCACCAGGAAAAGCTGACCGACTGCAACATCTGTCACGCGGCATTTCCGCAGAAGACCGGTAGCATCGAAGAGCTCAAGGCCCAGGGAAAACTGGCCAAGAAGCAGATCATGAACGAGCAGTGCACTAAGTGCCATAAGGAAAAGAGGCAGGCCGGCGAGAAAGCCGGCCCGACGACTTGCACGACGTGCCACGTCAAACAATGATCGGAACCGGACCATGTTGATAGTTGGTTTGCAGGGAAGCCCGCGCAAGAAGGGCAACACGAATTTTCTGCTCTCTACATTCCTGCAGACTGCTGCGCAGCGGGGCGCAGTGACGCGGACCATCCAGGTGGCGGAACGCAACATACTGCCCTGCAAGGAATACGTGGTCTGCGAAAAAAAAGGGTACTGCCCCATCGACGACGACATGGCGGGCGAAATCTACGGCCTGCTGCGGCAGGCCGAAGTCGTCGTGCTGGCGTCGCCCATTTTTTTCTACAACATGACCTCTCAGCTCAAGGCCCTGGTGGACCGTTGCCAGACCTTCTGGGCGCGCAAGTACCGGCTCAAACTGAACGACCCGCTTAAAAACACGCGCCAGGGATATCTGCTCGGCGTCGGAGCGACCCGGGGCAAGAATCTCTTCGAGGGGTTGCAGCTGACCGCTAAGTATTTTTTCGATGCCATCGATGCCCGTTATGAAGGCAGCCTCGTCTACCGCGGGATCGAGGGCGCAAAGGACCTCGCCAGCCACCCGACGGTTCGGGAGGAAGTGGAACAAGCAGTTGCAGCCCTGATGGCGTCTTACGCGACAAGGAAGAAAGTGTTGTTCCTGTGCCGCCAGAATGCCAGCCGCAGCCAGATGGCAGGAGCATTTGCCCAGCACCTCGCCGGTGACAAGCTGGATGTGGCGACCGGCGGTAGCCGGCCGGCGGAGAAACTGAACCCCGATATGCTGTCCGCCATGGCCGAGAAAAAGATCGACCTGGCTTTTCGAACCCCTCAGGGGATCGAGGCGGCGCTGGCCCATGGTCGGCCCGATGCCATCATCACCATGGGTTGCGGCGAGGAGTGCCCGGTCGTTCCCGGCACGCTGCATCAAGAATGGGACGTGCCGGATCCTTCCGGCCAAACGATTGAAAGCCTGCGCCGGATTCGGGACGAGATCGAATCCCGCGTCAAGCAGTTGATCACCACGCTGTGCGGATGATATGAACTTGCAACCCTGAGGGGGAGCCCGTGTCAAAGCCCGAAGACATGTACCAGTGCCAGACCGTCAACTGCGGTTACATCTATGACCCTGATCGCGGGGACCGCAAGGGCAAGATTCCCAAGGGAGTCCAATTCAAGGATCTTCCGGATCACTGGGTCTGCCCGGTGTGCGGCGCCGGCAAGAAAATGTTCAAGCCATTGGCCGGTCCGGGATCGGTTAAGGACGAGTCCGTTTAAAAAACAGCGGCGGTGACCAAGTGCTGCGGTCGAACCGCCGTCTCTAACCTGCGGAACGTCAACCCCAACAAAAGGAGGAGATAAATCATGGCGAGATATGTGTGTCAAGTGTGCGGTTACGTTTATGACCCGGCGCAGGGGGACCCCGATAACGGCGTTGCTCCGGGGACCCCTTTCGAGAAGCTCCCGGACAGCTGGGAATGTCCGGTATGCGGCGCTTCCAAGGCGGATTTTGCCAAAGAAGCCTGAAGCCGCAATCCGGGTCCGGCGACGGTTGATGCCCTTTGCTTTCAGCCTTGGAGCTGAAAAAAAGGGCATCGCCTTTTGGCTGTTTGATGATTAATTTTGACGCGAATGCGTAACCGGATAAACAACGAGGTAAAAAATGGAACCTGTTCAAATTGCCCCCGGCGTGTACAACGTTGGCGTCAGAGATTGGAATATCCGGGACTTTCACGGCTATTCCACCGATCTGGGAACCACCTACAACGCGTTTTTGGTGATGGATGAGAAAATCGCACTGATCGACTCGGTCAAGAAGCAGTTCGCCGATCAGCTGATCGATAATATCGCTGCCATCGTCGACCCGCGCAGGATCGACGTGGTGGTCAGTAATCACACCGAGCTCGATCACTCCGGGAGTCTCGCCCGAATCATGCATCGGGTCGGTGAGGACAAACCGCTGGTTTGCTCCAAACTGGGGGCGAAAAACCTGGCGCGCCATTTTCCTCAAAAGTGGAACTACCGGGCCGTCGGCTCGGGTGAAGAGCTGAAGCTCGGCAAACGCACCCTGGCCTTTCTGGAAACCCGCATGATCCACTGGCCGGACAGCATGTTCTCCTACCTCAAGGAGGACGGCATCCTCTTTTCAAGCGACGGCTTCGGCCAGCACTATGCCGGCCCGGAGACCTTCGACGACGAGATCGGCGACCGGATCATGGTCCACGCCAGGAAATACTTCGCCAACATCCTGCTGCTCTATGCGACGCATATCGAAAAACTGATCCGACAGGTCGCGGAGATGAACCTGGATCTGCGCATGATCTGCCCGGATCACGGGGTGATCTGGCGTCGGGATCCCGGCAAGATCGTCCAGGCCTATCTAACCTGGTGTCGTCAGGAGCCGGGAAAAAAGGCGGCCGTGATCTACGATACCATGTGGCACAGCACCGAAAAAATGGCCGAAGCCATCAATGCAGGGATCATGGCGACCGGCGTGCCATCCAAGCCGATGAATCTGCGGTCCTGGCATCGCAGCGAGGTGATGACCGAGGTTTTTGACGCTCGCGCCGTGGTCGTAGGCTCCCCCACTCTGAATAACAGCCTGTTCCCAACGGTTGCGGATTTTCTCTGCTACATGAAAGGGCTCAAGCCGAAAAACAAGCTCGGAGCAGCGTTCGGCTCTTACGGATGGAGCGGAGAAGCAGTCAAGATGATCGAAGGTGAGCTGACGGATATGAAAATCGAACTCATCCAGCCGGGACTGCGCACTCAATTCGTTCCCGAAAAAGCCATCCTGGACGCCTGTCATGAATTCGGCCGCAAGATCGGCCAGGCCGTGTTGGCAGGCCCCGATGCCGGCGCACGGGCGGCGGTCTGATGCCCGAACCCGCATTGAGCGAGGTATTACTCCGGCAATAAAATATGTTCAATGCGGCCCGATCACTTGTTGTCGGAGTAATACCATGTTGAAACGCCCCATTGTCGAACTGAGCGATTGCATCCGCTGCGAGGTGTGCGTCGCGGCCTGTCCGGCTGCCTTTCGCATGAATGACGCCGGATTCGTCGAAGTCATTGACCTGAGCGCCTACCCTGAAGATGAGGTGGGCGGATTGTATCCGCTGGGAAGAGGAATAACTATCCGGTCATCGCATATTAAACGCCTCATAATCGTCTTCACGACGTCATTCCGGCATTCTTTTAGCCGGAATCTTTAGATTTCTACCACTTCTGGATGCCGGATCACGTCCGGCCTGACGGCGCTCTTTCGAGACGGTTAAGATCAGAGGCATGTAGGATAGCTGCAGTGATGGAACCGAATCGCCCCAGCGGACGCGAACTCAAACGGATGCTGGCTGCCCTGCTGGTCGCCGATGCGTTTCCGTCGTCCCTGGATGCCATCGACGACCTGCCGGGCCGGCAGGTCGTCAACCCCTTGTTCGCGTTTTTCTGTGACACGGACGCGTTGCGGCGCTGGCGGGCCGTGACCGCGATGGGTCTGGTGGTCGCCCGCCTGGCCCACGAAAACCTGGAATCCGCGCGGGTGGTCATGCGGCGCTTCATGTGGAACCTGAACGAGGAATCGGGCGGGATCGGCTGGGGCTGCCCGGAAGCCATGGGGGAATGCATGGCGCGCAGCGGCCGGCTGGCCGACGAATATGGCTGCATTCTGTCGTCCTATCTGCACCCGGAGCGTAATTTCATCGAGCACCCGGCCCTGCAGGAAGGCGTGCTGTGGGGCATCGGACGCCTGGCGCAGTCCCGGCCCGCATCGATGGCCGGCTGCGCGGAGCTGATAGCGCCGTTTCTGGGATCGCCGGAGGCGGCCCTGCGGGGGCTGGCCGCCTGGGCCGGCGGCCCAGTGGCCGATGACCGTCTGACGGCGCTTATAGAAAAACTGGTGGACGACCGCGCATCCTTTCAACTCTATCGCGGGGAGCGCCTGGAGCTTTGTTCGGTGGGCGAGTTGGCCCTGCAAGCGCTGCGGTGGACACCCATGAACTCTGCGGACAAGTGAACCTGATATGAAATGGACTCCTGAAGCCGAAGCCGCTCTGAAACAGGTCCCTTTTTTCGTTCGCAAGCGGGTGCGGGCGCGCGTGGAAAACGAAGCGCATGACGCCGGCCGGGACCGCGTCACCCTGGCCGACGTCAAGGCCACTCAGGCCCGCTATCTGTCCGGCATGCAATCCGAAATCAGGGGCTACCAGCTCGACACCTGCTTCGGCCCCAGCGGCTGCCCCAACCGGGCGGTGCTCAGCGAGTCGCTGCTGGCTCGTGTTGAAACCGTGCTCAAGGCCGCCGACCTGCTGAGCTTTCTCAAATCCCGCGTGCCGGGCGACCTCAAGTTCCACCACGAATTCAGGGCCACCCTGGCCGACTGCCCGAACGCCTGCTCGCAGCCGCAAATCAAGGACATCGGCATCATCGGCGCCGCCGTGCCGGAAACCACGAACGAAGCCTGTTCCCAATGCGGCGCCTGTACCGAATCCTGCGTGGAGCAGGCGATCGCGACGGCCGAAGAAGGTGACCCGCCCCGCATCGACACGCAGCGCTGCCTGAACTGCGGCCAGTGCATCCGCGTCTGTCCCACGGGAACCATCGCCGAAGGCTGGAGAGGGTTCCGGGTTCAGCTCGGCGGGCGGCTCGGTCGCCATCCCCGACTGGCACGCGAGCTTCCGGGCATCTTCAACGAGGATCAGACGATCGAGATCCTGCAGGCCTGTCTGGAGCTTTACAAGACGCGCAGCCGGCGCGGCGAGCGTTTCGCCCATCTTTTCCAGGACAGCGACTTCGATGATTTTTCGCGCCGCTTCTGCGGCACCGATATTTGATGAACTTGTAAAAAGGTTATCCGAATCGATGACTTCGTAAAGAGGCCAAGATCAAGGCGCGCGAATCTCGTGTCGCGAGGCGTACTGACCGTACGCCGCAGCGGCAACGAGATGAAGCGCAACGCAGAGATTGGACTATTTACGAAGTCATCATATTTGACACGCCGATAGTCGGCGTTACCATTCGAACATCACCTTCAACGACGAAAGGGGTTTTCGGACCATGGAGCGCAAAACGTTTTCAATCCCCAAGATCTCCTGCGGTCACTGCGTCATGACCATCACCCGGGAGCTGAAAGAGCTGAAAGGCATCAACAAGGTGGAGGGCAACCCGCAGTTCAAGACCGTGGAGGTCGAGTGGGATCCACCTGCAACCGAGGCTCAGATCCGCGCCACCCTGAACGACATCAATTTCCCGGCGGTCTGACGATGGAGCGCGACGACCTGCTCGTAACGGCGGCCCGGGCGTCGATCGTGGCGGGCCTGGCGACCCTCGATGTGTACCGGTCCGAGATCGAAGTGGAGTACAAGGAAGACCGCTCGCCCTTGACACTGGCGGACCGGCGATCCCACGACATCATCGTCGGCCGTTTGATCGCAACGGGAATCCCCATCTTGAGCGAGGAAGGCAGGGACATTCCGCCTGCGCAGCGCAGCCGTTGGCGCCGGCTGTGGATCGTCGATCCCCTGGACGGGACCAAGGAGTTCGTCAAGCGCCTGGGCGAGTTCACGATCAACATCGCTCTGGTCGAAGACGGTCGGCCCACGCTGGGCGCTATCTTCGTCCCCGTCAAGAACGTGCTCTATTTCGGCAGGCTCGAGGACGGGTCTTTTCGCCTCGACGACCCCGCCGCCATCGCCGCCCTGGCGGCGGATGCCGGGCAAGGCGATGCGCCGGCCGTCCTCCAGCGGCTTCGGACGCACTCACAAAAACTGCCCGTCGACGTCGCAGCGCACACGCCCTACGTTATCGTCGGCAGCCGCTCGCATGCGACGCCCGAACTGCACGCGTATGTCGACCGCAAGCGGAGCGAACTGGGCGACGTGTCTTTCGTCTCCGCCGGCAGTTCGCTCAAGTACTGCCTGGTGGCCGAGGGCCGCGCCGATGTCTATCCGCGCCTGGGGCCGACCATGGAGTGGGATACGGCCGCCGGGCAGGTGATTGCCGAGGCCGCCGGCGCCCGTGTCGCGCGGCACGATACGGGAGAGCCGCTGCTTTACAACAAAGAGGACCTGCTTAATCCCTGGCATGTCGTAACCCGAAGGAACGCATAGGGGAAGACCGTATGCATTTTCAACCTTCCCCCTTCACACTTCCGCCTTGACCCTATGCCCACCCAAACTCTCCATATCCCCGTGACCGGCATGACCTGCGCCAACTGTGCGGCCACCGTCGAGCGGGTCCTGAAAAAGCTTCCCGGCGTATCCGCGGTCCATGTCAATTTTGCGAACGAACAGGCGGCGGTCAGCTACGACCCCAAGGAAACTCCGCTCACGCAAGTCGTCGAGCAGATCCGCCATGCCGGCTTCGCTGTCCCGACCGCACGGGTCGACCTGGGGCTCACGGGCATGAGCTGCGCCAACTGCGCCGCCACCATCGAGCGCACGTTGAACCGGAAAGTGCCGGGCGTGCTTCAGGCGGCCGTGAATTTCGCTTCCGAGCGGGCGGCGGTCGAATATCTTCCCGGAACGGTCTCGGTGGACGACCTGGTCGCCGCGGTGGCCGGTGCCGGTTTCGGCGCGCTTCCGCCGAGCGAATCGGCGGAGACCGAGGATGCCGAAGCGGCCGCCCGCCGGCGGGACATTACGGACCAGACCCGCAAGTTCATCGTCGGACTGCTGTGCGCCCTGCCGCTTTTCCTGCTGAGCATGGGCCGCGATTTCGGCCTGACCGGCGCGTGGAGCCATGGCGCCTGGGTGAACTGGTTATTTCTGGCCCTCGCGACCCCGGTCCAGTTTTACACCGGCTGGGATTACTACACCGGCGGATTCAAAAGCCTGCGCAACCGTAGCGCCAACATGGATGTGCTGGTGGCCATGGGCTCTTCGGTGGCCTATCTGTATTCGCTCGCCGTCCTGGTCGCGCCGAGCCTCGGCCACCACGTCTACTTCGAGACCTCGGCCGTCATCATTACGCTGATCAAACTCGGCAAGATGCTCGAGTCGCGCAGCAAAGGCCGCACGGGCGGCGCCATCCGCAAGCTGATCGGACTGCGGCCCCGGACGGCCCGGGTGATCCGCAACGACCTGGAAGAGGAGATTCCGTTGGCCCGGGTCGTTGTGGGCGACCGGGTTCTCGTCCGGCCGGGCGAACGCATCCCGGTGGACGGAATCGTCCGGCACGGCGAGTCGGCCGTGGATGAATCCATGCTGAGCGGTGAACCGCTGCCCGTGGACAAACGGCCCGGCGATGCCGTGGTCGGCGGCAGCATCAACGGCGAAGGCCTCTTGACCTTCGAGGCGAACGCCGTGGGGCGGGATACGGTCCTGGCCCAAATCATCCGTCTGGTCCAGGAGGCCCAGGGCAGCAAGGCACCGATCCAGGCCTTGGCCGACCGGGTGGCGGCGGTGTTCGTGCCGGCCATCATCGGGCTGGCCCTATGCGTTTTTATCCTGTGGTGGGCGTTGAACGGCGATTGGGTCGCCGCGATGATCCGTCTCGTAGCGGTTTTGGTCATCGCCTGCCCCTGCGCGCTGGGGCTCGCCACCCCCACGGCCATCATGGCCGGCACCGGCAAGGGGGCCGAGCGCGGCATTCTGTTCAAATCCAGTGAAGCGCTGGAGCTGGCGAGCCGGCTGACCACCATCGTGCTCGACAAGACCGGAACCATCACCAGTGGAAAACCGACGGTCACGGACTTGGTCGCGATCGCACCGGCCGGCCTTTCAGAAAGCGAGCTGCTGCGCCTGGCCGCTTCCGTCGAAAAAGGATCGGAACACCCGCTGGGCAAGGCCATCGTCAGGGCGGCGGAAGATCGCGAGTTGGCGCTCCAGATGCCTTCCGAATTTCAGTCCGCCGGCGGACGCGGGGTTCGGGGCCGAGTGGGCGACGCCCTCGTTGCCGTCGGCAAGGCCGCCTGGATCGAAAGCGAGCTCGGGATCGCCATGGCCGATGCACGCGAGCGCATCCATGCCCTTCAGGCGGAGAGCAAGACGGTGATGGCGGTAGCCTGTGACAAGGCCCTGGCAGGCCTGATCGCCGTCTCGGACTCGCTCAAACCCGATTCCGCAGAGGCAATCGGCCGCCTTCACGGGCTGGGCCTGAAGGTCGTCATGCTGACCGGTGACAATATGGAAACGGCCCGCAGCATCGCCGCGCGAGTGGCGATCGATCGCATCTTCGCCGAAGTCCGTCCGGATGAAAAGGCCGCCAAAGTCAAGGAACTCCAGGCCATCGGGGAAAAAGTCGGAATGGTGGGCGACGGCATCAACGACGCCCCGGCCCTGGCGCAGGCCGATGTCGGCCTGGCTATCGGTACGGGCACCGATGTGGCTATCGAGAGCGCCGGCGTGATCCTCTCCAGCGGCAGCTTGAGCGGGATACCGCGCGCCATCCGGCTCAGCCGCGCGACCCTGCGAACCATCTCCCAGAATCTGCTCTGGGCCTTCGGCTACAACCTGGTCTTGGTCCCGATTGCGGCCGGGGCGTTGTACCCCTTCCAATCCCTGCCCGACATGCTGCGTCAGCTCCATCCGATCCTGGCGGCGCTCGCCATGGCCTTCAGCAGTGTTTCGGTCGTCACCAACAGTCTGCGCCTGTATCGGACACCCCTGCGTTGATCCTCGTGATCTGTAACCGAACGGCCCCGATCGGGTCATTATTATTTTGGCAATAAAATATGTTCAATGCGGCCATGTCACTCATCGGCGGGGCGATGCGGCCGACAACCAGAAAAAAAGTGGACATCCTCGTCTGACTTCACTATAACCCGCAGGGGAGATTGGAATGAACGAGCTTTTCATCCTTCTGGTCGTGGTCGCCGGTTGGGTGTTTCTCCAGACCTACTTGCTGCCGAAACTG
>JALOPB010000208.1 GCA_025454115.1 Desulfobacterales bacterium
CGGTAGGGCTTGCAGGGCAGGCCCGCCCTCCGAGCGATATACTCCGGCACCACCACACCGCTGTCGAATTGAGCGTAGTTGACGAACGTGCGGCCGTCGATGCGGACCTTCATCCCCTCCGCCGGCCGCTTCAACGGCACGATGGCATAGACGTCTTGAAATTGCTGTTTCAGGTCAGTATACCCAAGGTGTTCCGCCTTCCGGCCGATGCTGACTTCGCAGTAGTGCCGCGAATCTTCCGATATGGCCTGGCGAAAGTCTTCGCCGATCTGCTCCAGGGTTTTCTTCAGGTGATCGCTCATCGGTAGCTGCTCCATCCTATTCCATTTTCAAATCAAGCTCTTTTTTCATGCGATAGGCGTGTTCGAAGAACGCCTTCAGCTTCTGCTGCACGGCCCCGAACACCGTTTCCGGCGGAAAACGGCCGTCCGCGTCCGCCTGCCCGGCGGGAATTCCGGTCAGGACCTCGATGCCCTCCGCCACCGTCGCAATCCGGTAGACGTGAAACTGCTTCTTTTTGACGGCGTCGATTACGTCCCGGCGCAGCATCAGGTTTTGCACGTTGGAGCAAGGGATGATCACTCCCTGGGCGCCCGTCAAGCCCTTCTCCCGGCAAACCTCGAAAAACCCTTCGATCTTCTGGTTGACGCCGCCGATCGCCTGGATCTGGCCCTTCTGGTTGACCGAGCCGGTGGCGGCGATGCCCTGCCGGATCGGAATGCCGGACAGGCTCGAGAGGATGGCATAGAGTTCGCTCGCCGAGGCGCTGTCCCCGTCGATTTCGTCGTAGCTCTGCTCGAACGTGATGCTGATGGCGAGGCTGAGCGGATGATGCTGGGCGAACACGCTGCCGAGGAAACCCGAAAGAATCAACACGCCCTTGTCGTGCGTGCGGCCGCTCAGCTCGGCTTCACGCTCGATGTTGACGACGCCCGGCTTGCCCATGAACGTCTCGGCCGTAATCCGCACGGGCCGGCCGAACGAGTATTCGCCGATCTGGTAGACCGCCAGGCCGTTGATCTGCCCGACCACGGCGCCCTCGACGTCGATCATGATGGTGCCGTCGCGGTAGGACTCGTGCACTTTCTGTTCATAGAGGCTGTAGCGGAAACGGTGCTCCTGAAACGCCCGGACCACGTGCCGCTCGGATACCACGCGGGCCTTCTGGCTGCGCGCCCAGTAATCCGCCTCCTTCAGCACCCCCAGCAGCGGGCCGAAGCGGATGGACAGCTTGTTCTGGTCGGAGACGTATTTTTCGCCGAACTCGACGATGGCGGCCACGCCCCTGGGGTTGAACGGCAGGAGATGCTCCTCGCGGCAGACCCGGGCGATGAAGCGCGCGTACAGCTGCACCGACTCGGGGGTATGCGCCACTTCCTGGTCGAAGTCGGCCCGGACCTTGAAGATCTTGTTGAACTTGGAGTCGAAGTTTTGAAGCCACTCGAACGCCTCATAGCTGCCGAGCAGCAGAACTTTGGCCTCGAGCGGAATCGGCGCCGGGCGCAGGGAGGTGGTGCCGAAGGCCGATTCCTCGGGAATGTCTTCGATGGACAGGCTCTGGGTCTGCAGGGTTCGCTTGAGGGCTTCCCAGACGTAGGGGTGCATCAGCAGCGATTCGATCTCCATGATCAGATAACCGCCGTTGGCGTTCAGCAGGGCGCCGGCCTGCACCAGAGATGACCGGCGCCCCTTTCATCGGCTCGCGGTGCACCAGCACGTTGACCTGGTAGTTCTGGAACGGCGCTTGCGGAGGCTGCGGGCACTCGCCGGCGGCCGGCGGCTCGTCCTTCTCGGCCGGCATGAACAGGTTGAAATTCTCGACCATGGCGGCCTGTAGGTCGTCCAGATAGGCCAGGACCGGCCCGCGATCGCTGAAATCGAGGCGGAGGGGCCCGAGGCGTTTCTTGACGAGCGCGATCACCGCCTCGTTCATGACCCGTTCGATATCGGCGTGCAGCTGCTGGGTGAGCTTCTCGATCTTGCGGCCGGAGGCTTCGATCTCCGCCTGCATCTGCCCGACCCTGGCATCGATGTCGGCCTTCACCGCATCCGGCAGTTTCTGATAGTCCTCGGCCGCCAGGATCTTCCCGTCCACGATCGGTACCACCGGATAGTCCTTCTGGGAGGAGTCGATGTGCAGGCTGCGCTCCGCGGCGAAGCGTTCGATCTTCTGGAAGATCGCCTGCTGCCGCGAGCTGAACCGCGCTTTGATTTCGGCCACTTTTTTCAGGTGGGATTCGGTTTCGAAGGCCTTGGGGATCTCCTTCTTGAGATCATTGACGATCCGCTGGATTCTCTTGGCGAAGGAGGTCCCCCGGCCGGGCGGCAGGGCGATGGCGAGCGGCCGGAATTCGTCCTGGAAGTTGTTGACGAGGCACCAGTCGTCCGGCGCCGGCCGGGTCCGGGCGTGGCGGGTGGCCAGGTCCCGGACGATGGTGGACTTGCCGGTGCCTTCCGCACCGGTGACGAAAATATTGTAGCCGGGACTGCGCATATTCAGGCCGAACTCGATCGCCTGAACCGCCCGCTCCTGGCCGATCACCACGTCTAAAGGCGTCAACTCCGAAGTGTCCCTGAATTTGAAGGCGGCCGCTTCACAAACCCGGCGCAGCTCGTTCGGCTTGAGTTCCAGGCGGTTGGGCATGTCAGGCTCTTTCGTTGGAATGGGTGAGATACTGCTTCAGGCTCCGGGCCGTATGGGAGATCCGGCTGCGTTTCAACAGCTCCTTCGGCGAGCCGCACGCGACGAGATGCCCGCCCTCCGCCCCGCCCTCCGGACCCAGGTCGACGATGACGTCGGCCTCCTTGACGATTTCAAGGTTGTGTTCGATCACGGCCACCGTGTGGCCGGCGTCCACCAGGGCCTGGAGCACGTCGATCAGGCGCCGGATATCGGCCAGATGCAGCCCCGTGGTGGGTTCGTCGAGAATGTAAAACGTGTGCCCGTTGGAGGGCCTGGCCAGCTGCTCGGCCAGCTTGATGCGCTGGGCCTCGCCGCCGGAGAGCGTCGGGCTCGGCTGCCCCAGCGCCAAGTAGCCCAGGCCCACGTCGCACACGAACTGGACCGACTGGCGGATCGGCGGGATCGCGCTGAAAAAGACCACCGCTTCGGCGAAGGTCATGGCCAGCACATCGGCGATGGTCTTGCCCTTGTACAGCACGTCCAGCGTTTCGGGGTTGAAGCGGCCGCCGCCGCAGACTTCGCAGGGCACGTAGACATCCGGCAGGAAGCTCATTTCCACCTTGGGACGGCCCTGGCCGCCGCAGGCTTCGCAGCGGCCGCCGGACACATTGAACGAAAACCGCCCCGGTCCGTAGCCCCGGGCGCGTGCGGCGGGCGTCATGGCAAACAGCCGGCGGATGTCGTCCAGAAAGCCGATGTACGAGGCGGGCACCGATCGCGGCGTGCGGCCGATGGGGCTGTGATCGACCTCCAGCACCCGTTTGACCGCCTTCCATCCGCTGATGTCGCGGCAGGCCCCGGCCGCGTCCCGTCGGTCGAGCAGGCGGTTGCGCAGACCCTTGAACAGGGTCTCCTTGAGCAGGGAAGACTTTCCCGAGCCGGAGACCCCGGTCACCGCGATCAGCCGGGACAGCGGGAAGTCCACGTCGATGCCCTTCAGGTTGTTGGCGGCGGCGCCCCTCAGACCGATCGCCGGAATGCCTTTCACCGGGCGCAGCCGGGAGGTGATGCGCCGGTCGTGGCCGTCGATCAGGGCCCCGGTCACCGACAGCGGTTCGCGCCGGACGTCGGCCAAGCTGCCGGCGGCCACCACCTTTCCGCCGTCGCGGCCGGCGCCGGGGCCGAGGTCGATGATGGTGTCGGCCGCCCGAATCGTCTCTTCGTCGTGCTCGACGACCAGGATGGTGTTGCCGCGGTCGCGCAGGGTTTTGAGCGCGTCCACCAGCACGTGGTTGTCCCGGGGGTGCAGGCCGATAGTGGGTTCGTCCAGGATGTAGCATACTCCGGTGAGATTGGATCCCAGTTGGGCGGCCAGGCGCACGCGCTGGGCTTCGCCGCCGGACAGGGTGTTGCCGCTGCGGCCCAAGGAGAGATAGGAAAGCCCCAGCTGGTTCAGGAGGGCCAAGCGGGATAGGATCTCCGAGACGACCGGCTCGGCCACAGGCTTCTGGTGAGCGGGGAATTTCAGGCCGCGGATGAGTTGCTGCGCTTCGCCGGCGGATTGCTGCACCAAGTCCCAGATGGAACGGCCGCCGATCCGGACCGCCAGGGCCTGGGGTTTGAGACGGCTTCCACCGCACGAACGGCACACCGGCGCGTCCTCGCTCGTTTCATCCGCCTCGTCGGCGATGGCCACGCCGAGCCCGTTGCAGGCCGGGCAGGCGCCCTGCCGGCTGTTGAAGGAAAACAAGCGCGGGTCGAGCGGCTCCAGCCCGATGCCGCAGGCCGGGCAGACGCCGTGCAGGCTGAAGATTTCCTCGCGGCCGCGTGCGTCGACGAGGCTGATGTGGCCGTCGCCCTCCTCCAGACCGCGGGCGATCAGCGCGTCCGCATCGCGGGCCGGAAGGCGTCCGATCACCAGCTCGATGGTGTGCTCGTGGTAGCGGGAGAGGGCCATCCCGGCAGCCAGCCGGGTGAACCGGCCGTCGATCCGCGCCTCGCTGAACCCGTTTTTCACGGCGCGGTCGAGCACCTCCTTGTGAAACCCCTTGCGGCCCAGCACCTTGAGCGCCAGCAATTTGGCTGAACGCCGGCCGTATCGGCGCCGGATCTGCTCGGCGATGACCGCCTGAGTTTGGGCGGCCAGCGGCCGGCCGCAGCCCGGGCAATGCGGCGTGCCGAGCTTGCTGTAGAGCAGCCGCAGGAAGTGGTAGGTTTCCGTCAGCGTGGCCACGCTGGAGCGCCGGCTGGCATGGCTGATGCGCTGCTCGATGGCGACCGTCGGCGCCAGCCCGGTGACGAGATCGACGTCCGGCCGCTCCAGGACTTTCATGTACTGGCGCACATAAGGGGCCAGGCTCTCGAGATAGCGGCGCTGGCCCTCGGCGAAAAGGATGTCGAACGCCAGAGTGGATTTCCCCGATCCGGAAACCCCGGTCAGCACGACCAGCTGCCGGTGGGGCAGCGTCAGACTGATATCCTGCAGGTTGTGCTCGCGGGCGCCTTTCAGCTCGATTACGCCCCCCGCCGATGGGGCGTGATACGTGCCGGCCGCTTCGGCGATGCGCGGCGCGGCGGATGGGGTCGCTTTTTTCAGCCGGCCCCGGCCGGTGAGATAGGCCTTCAGGAACCGACCGGTATGCGAGCGTTCGATGGCGGCCACGGTCTCCGGCGGTCCGGCCGTTATGATCTCGCCGCCGGCATCCCCGCCTTCCGGGCCCAGGTCGATCACCCAATCGGCCGTCTTGATCACGTCCATGTTGTGCTCGATCACGAGCACCGTGTGGCCGGCTTCGACCAGACGCCACAGACAGGCCAGAAGGGTTCGGATGTCCTCGAAGTGCAGGCCGGTAGTGGGTTCGTCGAAGATGAACAGCTTGCGCACGACTCTGTTCTCGTCAGCCCGGAGGTAGCGCGAGAGCTTGAGGCGCTGGGCTTCTCCGCCCGAAAGCGTGCTGAGCGACTGGCCGAGCCGCATGTAGCCCAGGCCGACGTCCGACAGCGGCCGGAGGGCCGCGATCACCGCCTTATCCTCCGCGAAGAACTCCAACGCCTGGTCCACGGTCAGCTCGAGGATGTCGGCGACGGTTCGGCCGCGGTAAGCCACCTCCAGCACTTCCGGCCGGAACCGCCGACCGTTGCAGTCCGGGCAGGGCAGGTAAACGTCCGAGAGGAACTGCATCTCCACCTTCTCGAACCCCTCGCCCCGGCAGGTTTCGCAACGGCCGCCGGCGACATTGAAGGAGAAGTGGCTTGGACCGAAATTGCGGCGGCGGGCGTCGTCGGTCTCCGCCAGTCGTTTGCGGATGGGATCGAAGGCTTTGGTGTAGGTGAGCGGATTGGCCCGGGGCGTGCGGCCGACGGCGCGTTGATCGACCAGCACCACGTCGTCGATGTGATCGAGACCTTCTATGGTCCGGTGCCGGCCGGGGCGGCCTTCGGGATCCCCGAGGGCGCGTTTGACCGCGCGGTAGAGGATGTCTTCCGCAAAGGTCGACTTGCCCGATCCGGAGACGCCGGTCAGGCAGACCAGCCGGCCGAGCGGGATGCTGACATCGATGTCCTTCAGATTATTCTCGGCTGCGCCGCGGATGGTGAGCCATTTGCCGTTGGGGGGCCGCCGTCGCCCGGGCACGGGGATCCGGCGCAGGCCGCGCAGGTACTCGCCGGTCAGGGAGCCGTTCACCTCGGCCGTCGGCCCGAAGTACATCAGGCGGCCCCCGTCCTCGCCGGCCCCGGGTCCGAGGTCCAGGATGAAGTCGCTTTCGCGGATGATCTCGGGATCGTGTTCCACGACGACGACGGTATTGGCGAGGTCCCGTAAACCTTTGAGGATGCGGACGAGGCGGTGGTTGTCGCGCGGGTGCAGCCCGATGCTGGGCTCGTCCAGGACGTAAAGGGAGTGGACCAGGGACGATCCCAGCGCCGAGGTCAGGGCGACCCGCTGGACTTCGCCGCCCGAAAGGGTGCGGGACTGCCGGTCCAGGGTCAGGTAACCCAGACCCACATCGCGCAGGTACGTAAGCCGGCGGCGGACCTCGTCGCGGACCATGCGGCCGGCTTCATCGGCGGCGGGCACGGCTAGGCGGTCGAAGAAGGCCAGGGCCTGATCCACGTTCAGCGCATAGACCTCGGCGATGGTCAGCCCGTCCAGACGGTAGAGCCGGGGCTCGTCCTTGAACCGCGTTCCCTGGCAGCGCGTGCAGACATCGTAGCTGCGATAGCGTGAGAGGAAGACCCTCACATGCATCTTGTAGGTGCGGTTTTCGAGCCAGCGGAAGTAGCCCTCGATCCCGTAGTAAGACGGCGTGCCTGCAATGATCGCCTGCTGCTGGTCGGGCGCGAGATCCCGGAAGGGCCGGTCCAGCGGGATTTTCTGCTTGCGGCAGAACGCCGCCAGGTCGTCGAACTCCATGCGCCCGTCCGATCGCCGGCCGAACGGCTTGATGGCGCCGTCGGCCAGGGACAGCGAGCGGTCGGGGATGATCAGGTCCAGGTCAATCCCGATGGTGCGGCCGAATCCGCGGCAGGCGTCGCAGGCGCCGATGGGGCTGTTGAACGAGAAAAGGCTGGGCAGCGGCGTGCTGTAAGCGATCCGGCAGGCGGCGCACTCCAAGCGGCGGCTGAAGGCCGCGTGGCCATCCGGCGGCATCCACACGTCGACGCGTCCGCCGCCGAAACGAAACGCAAGTTCGACTGAATCGAGCGCGCGCTTTTTTTCATCGGGCCGGAACAACCACCGGTCGGCGACCACGGCGATCTCGGTTTCGTCCGGAACCGGATTCCACTCCTCGATGGAAGCGATGCGGCCGCTGTGCCGCGCAATTCATCGATACCGGCTCCGTTCAGAGGGTAAGGAAACGTGATGATCACCGGCGCGCCGTCCGGCAGGCCTTGCAGCCGGCGCCAGACGTGCTCCGGCGTTTCGGGCTCCACCGGGCGGCCGCAGGATCGGCAGTGCAGCCGCCCGAGACGGGCGTAAAGGAGCTTCACGTAATCCGTAATCTCGGTCATGGTGCCGACCGTAGAGCGCGAGGTTCGTACGGGGTCCTTGCGGTCGATGGCGATGGCCGGCGGGATGCCGTCGATGCGCTCCTTCGATATAGCGGCGTTGCCCCTCGGCGTACAGGGTGTCAAACGCCAGTGAGGATTTTCCCGAACCGCTCACGCCGGTCACGACGGTGATCCGGTTCAAGGGAATTTCCAGGTTCAGATTCTTGAGGTTGTGCTGGCGGGCGCCTGTGATCTGGATGCAGTCTGGTTTCATCATTAAATGGAAATCCGATCCCGTTTGGAAAACCGTTTTCAAATCGTGCGAAGTAAGGTAATCTTAAAAAGATGGATTTGCAAACCGGGGTGAGCGACTTGCCTGCAGCCTGCCGAATGCCTATAATCCTGCACATATCGATTCATGCCATCGTCGCCATCACGCGGAGAGAATGAAGGGTGCCGGGTCACCGGCCCGTATGGGAAATAAGATAATGGGTAGATACTTCAATCATTTTCGCATGCTCGGGCTGGTGGTCATGTGGCTGGCCGTCGTTCCGGGCATCTTATCGGCTGCGGACGAGGCGCCCCTCCCGCCCGAGGTCGTTTCAGGAGCCGAACATTTGCTGAGCCTGGCCGGCCCCGGCAATCAAGAAGCCTTTCAGCCCGAGCGGATTGCCGGGCTCATGGAGTTCGTCACCGGTTCTAAAAAGCACGGAGTGCTTTTTACGGCCGAGTTCGGCAACGGTTTCTCCTCCAGCTACAATGAAGTGGATGTGCGCACCCGCCTGACCGATCTGCTGCAATATGCTTTCAACCCTGCGATCCCTTGGTTTGCCACCAGCCCGTCCTCGCTGCGCAGCTCACAATGGAAACAGACCGAGAAGCCTTGGACGAATCTGCCAAGATTATGGGATCTGCTCGGGAAAGCCGACACGCCGGTGGTGATCCGGGGATTGGAGGCGGTTGAAAACACACCGGACATATCTTCCGGGGGGTATTACCGCTATGACCTTCATCGGACGCTGATCGTTTTTAACAGCGGGACGCGGCGGACCGTGATTTCCATTTCCAAGCAAGCGGATGTATCCGACGTCGGCCGCAAGGGCTATATTGTTGGAAACGATGAGGACTGGAACTATTTTTACTCCGGCGAGCCGGGCCTGAACGTCACCGGCTTGGGCTGGGTCAAGTCCTACATGTATGACTCGGCCGGGATTTCCGTCTACACCGAGGCCGACCAGGACCCGTTGCTTGTGCGCGCGGCCAGCTTCAAATGGTTGCGGGCCGGCTGGTCCAGCATCAACATGGTGCAAAACGATCACATCTACCAGGGCATGATGCGGTTCGCGCGAGCCTTCAAAGAAATTATGGAATCTCCGCATTTGCCGTCCGTGAAGGCCTTTGAGAGTGACTGCCGGACCATCGCGGGGTTTTCGGATTCCGCACTGCGGGAGCAAATGACCTCCTACCGCCAGCTGCTGGCCCGGCGCGCGGAAAAGCTTGACGGCGGGGTCCGCCGCCATCTGCCGGAGGCTTTTCATTCCGAAGGCTACTGGCAGGGTCTGAAGCGGGAGGAAATGGAATCCATCCTGGTGTTGGAAACCCTCAAGCGCTACCTGGGAAAGTCCCCCGCAGACGGGCGCGCGCTAACCTTCTTGCCGGGTCCCCACCACGCCAGGGCGGCTAATGCCAGCGCCGTGACGGCGCCCGACGGACGCTACGCCCGTTCTCACGAATGCCCCGGCCGCCGGCCGGATCGACCCGCTCGCGAGCGCTCCGCCCGCCTGCCAAGCCCACCGCCGCATAATTGGCCCTAGCCCTAGCCGCGCGCGCCAGCGAGGACAGTTCTGCAGCCAGCGATCGAATGGTGACGATGGTCAACTCGAAAAAGCAGGGGTGCACGAACACCATCGCCAGGGCGAGATGAACGGTTGCGGCCGCGAACGAACCTGAAATTTCGGGTTGACGCCGATGCAGGGATGTTTAGAATACCTGAAAAACGCCAGCTATTGGCGGAAAACCCCTCAGGAGGACATTCATGAAGATAGTTGCTGCCCTGTCGACGCTGGTCGTTTTAAGTTTTGCTGCGGGTGCTTATTCGGCTTCACCGCCTAACAAGGAAGCATACAATATCTCCAACGCCGAAAGCTACAACGCGCATTTCGGCAACATGGATCCCAACAAGGACGGCAAAGTCAACTGGCAGGAATTCAAGGCCTATTTTCCGAAAGCGGATGAAAAATCGTTTTCCGCGATCGACTCGAACAAAGACGGGGCCATCGACCATGACGAGTGGCACGATTTCAAGGCGGCTTATGATTTGAAGCACAAGGACTGATTGGTCCGGCGAGGTCATCCCGATGCGCTACGATCCAATCGATCCGCAACTTTTCATCGGAAACAGGCGACGGCTCGCCGCCAAGCTTCAAGCGAACTCCATCGCCGTGCTCAACTCCAACGACGTCATGCCCACCAGCGCGGACGGCGTGCATCCCTTTATCCAGCAGACCGATTTGTTCTATCTTTCGGGAATCGACCAAGAGGAGAGCACCCTCGTGCTTTTTCCGGGTGCGCGCGAGGAGAAGCACCGTGAGGTGCTTTTCCTGAGGGAGACCAGCGAGCAGATCGCACTCTGGGAAGGCAGAAAATACACGAAAGAGGCGGCGGCGGCCCTGTCCGGTGTAAAGACCGTCTATTGGAACGCGGAGTTCGATGCCGTCTTCCGGGGGCTGGTCTTTCAGGCTGACCGCATCTACCTGAACTCTAATGAGCACGTGAGAGCCGGTGCGATCGTAGAGACGCGCGACGCGCGCTTCGGCAAATGGTGCCGCGACAGGCCGTGGGTATCACCGGACAGGCTTTTAGGCGGCTGCTGGGCTTCATCCGCCCCGGGATCTGGGAATACGAGATCGAGGCCGAGATCTGGCACGAGTTCCTGCGCCGGCGCTCGCGCGGCCCGGCCTTTCAGACCATCGTGGCCTCCGGCCCCGACACCTGCACCCTGCACTATGTGAAAAACGACAAGCCGTGCCGGGAGGGAGAACTGGTGCTGATCGATTTCGGCGCCGAATATTCGAACTACGCCGGCGACCTCACCCGCACGGTGCCGGTCGGCGGGCGTTTCAGCCTGCGGCAGCGCGCG
>JALOPB010000209.1 GCA_025454115.1 Desulfobacterales bacterium
CAGGAATTCGTCGGGACCATCGAAGGCCTCGGCCCGAATCCGTTCAAAGGATTCTAAAGCGGTGATGATCAATCGGGAAGGGGCGGGAGGCCGCCCCCTCCCGCTGCGACACAGGAGGTATGGGCATGACCGAACGATTAGTGATTGAACCGGATCTCAATTTTATCAAGGATGTTGGAATTCTGGGCGGCGAAGATCTGAAAAAGTGTTACCAGTGCGCGACCTGCTCGGTGGTTTGTCCGATCTCCCCCGATAACAGGCCGTTTCCGCGCAAGGAGATGATCGCGGCCTCCTGGGGACTGAAGGACAACGCAAGGCCAAACCGGCGGATGTGCTCGCCGCCATCCGCGCCCAGGCCATTACCGAGTACTCGGGGCCGAGGGTTCTGGCAAACGCATTGAACAATCCCAAGATGCTCCCGGTCCTGCTGCTGGTGCCGGCGGTCTACATCCTGATCATGGGCACCATCATGGGCAAGATATTCAATTTCCAGTTTCTCAATTTCAGCCCGGAGGGCACCATCGTGCACGCCAAGATGGTGTCCACCTGGCTGGTGGACGTCGTCATGCTCACGGCCGCGGGCTTTGCCGCGCTGACCTTCTTCAACGGGGTGAAGCGCTTCCTGTGCGACATCCACCAGAACGCGCTGGCCGAGGGAAAGACGAATCAGCAGACGATCGATGCCGGCGGCTTCATCCAGGCCCTGATCCGCACCATCCCGACCATCCTGCGGCACGCCAAGTTCAATGAGTGCACCGAGAACAAGGAACGGGGCGTCTCGCACATGCTGGTGCTGTTCGCCTTCATCGGGCTCTTCATCGTCACCTCCATTTTCTTCGTGGCGATCTATGGCCTGCAGATCCACGGTCCCTACTCCCAGCTGAATCCGGTTAAATGGCTGGCCAACGTGAGCGGTGTGGCGCTCATCATCGGCAGCATTCTGCTGATCAAGACCCGGATGAACAAGCCCGACCAGAAATCGGCTTACAAGGACTGGCTGCTGCTTTGGCTCGTTCTGGGTCTGGGCGTCACCGGCATGGGGGCGCAGCTGACCCGCCTGGCCGGCTGGGCGGGAGCATCCTACACCGTCTATTTTATCCACCTGATCCTGATCTGGTTCACCTTCGCCTACCTGCCGTTCTCGAAGCTGGCCCATTTAGTCTATCGCACGGTGGCGATGACGTATGCGGAGTTTGCCGGGCGTAAATAAGATGACTTCGTAAATAGTCCAATCTCTGCGTTGCGCTTCATCTCGTTGCCGCTGCGGTGTACGGCCAGTACGCCTCGCGGCACGAGATTCGCGCGCCTTGATCTTGGCCTCTTTACGAAGTCATCGGTTCGGGTGACTTGTTATAGGTTCATCAAATAAGACGGGTCCAAAAAAAACCACAGGGCATCCGCGAAGGCGGGTGCCCTGACTTTTTGAAGCGGGCGCCGGGCCGGCAGCGGCAATAACACCCATAAAAAGAGGGGGCACCCGCACTGCGGATGCCCCCCTTTTTACGGGTATTTTCGATTGATTCTACTTCTTGGTGTCGCCCGTGGCGGCGCCGTGCATCTTGATCTCGACCTTTTCGGTCAGGCCCTTGTAGTACTCACCCAGGATGGCGAGGACCTCGTCTCGGCCGAAGTGATCGGGCACCTTGGCGCCTTCGGACAGCATCTTGCGCAGTGCCGTGCCGGAGAGCAGCACCCGGTCTTCCTTGCCGTGCGGGCAGGTGCGCAGGGAGGCCATGCCGTCGCACTTGAAGCAGTAGAAGGTCCAGTCGATCATGAGCGGCTTGCAGAGCAGCGCTTTGCCGGCTTCCTTGGGATAGGGGATCTTGTTGAAGATGGTCTGAGCCTCGAACATGCCGTAGAAGTCGCCCACGCCGGCATGGTCGCGGCCGATGATCATGCGCGAGCAGCCGTAGTTCTGACGGAAGGTGGAATGCAGCAGGGCCTCGCGCGGTCCGGCGTAGCGCATGTCGAGCGGATAGCCGCCCTGGAGCACGTTTTTCTCGACAAAGTAGTACTTGACCAGGGCGTCGATGCACTTGACGCGCACGTCGGCGGGGATGTCGCCGGGCTTCAGGTTGCCCACCAGGGAATGGATGAAGACGCCGTCGCAGACTTCAACGGCGATCTTGCACAGATACTCATGGGACCGGTGCATGGGGTTGCGCAGCTGCAGGGCCGCGATTTCCCTCCACCCGCGTTCCTCGAAAATCTTGCGGGATTCGGCCGGCCGCATATAGACGCCTGCGTATTTCTTCGGAAATTCGCCTTCGCTCAGAACCTTAACGGGGCCGGCCAGATTGACGGCCTTCTGATTCATGACCATCTGAACGCCCGGGTGGTCCTTCTCGGCGATCTTCCAGAATTCCTCGGCCGTCTTGGTGCCTTCGCCCATGAAGACTTTTTCGCACTCGTACTTTTTCTCGGCCGTGCCCATGTCGTACTTCTCGGTGACCTTCATGGTGGCCATGATTTCCTTGCCCTCGGGGTCGTACAGGGCGATTTCTTCCCCGACATTGATCTTGGCCGCATCCTCCTTGGAGGCGGAAAGGGTAACCGGGATCGGCCAGAAGGTGCCGTCCGCCAACAAAAAATTGTCGCAGACGCCTTTCCAGTCGGCCTTGGTCATGAAGCCGGTCAAGGGGCTGAAGCCGCCGATGCCCATCATAATCAGATCGCCATTTTCACGCGCAGAAACTGGGATCTGTTTCAGGCCGGCCGCTTTTTTCTTTTCGGCCTCCAACGCCGCGCCTTCCAGCAGACAACAGGTCAATCCTTTTCCGCCATGGGGGGGTATCAACTGTGACATAAATTTCTCTCTCCTTTCCTGCGTTGTTATGGTTCCGCCCGGTCCACCCCGGGCTCTATGGTTACATTACGAAGAGTGTATTCCTATTAGGGAACGGTTGGTTTGTCAAGCGCATTCGAATGGTCAGCGAGCGGCCCGCCGGCCTTGCGGCAAATGCGGGGGCGGCCCTCTCGGCCGGTTCATTGCCGTTCTGAGCGCCCCCGGCCTTAAAAAATGCAACGCAAGGATCTTCCGGAAGGTATCGTCGCCCTATTCGGCCAGCTCGTACATCGCCTCAAACTTGGCGGCCGCAATACAGTAGGCGTCCGTGCCGTCCTCGTTGTTATAAACCAAATAGTCTCCTGCAAGGTAGTGAGATTGCCCTTCTTTCGTAGCAACGCTGCCGGGCTGCGTCGCCCGTTCAGCCCATACCGGGGTGGTCTTTACGTACGTGCCGGGGCCTACGCGGCGGTAAGTCCTGCTAAACACCGCGTGGTCTACCGTATAAATATCCCCCTGGTTATCGACCATCCAGTCCCCAGGCTTGCAGCGCTGTTCGGCTCCCCACTTCCGATATTTGAATCCAGAGGTGTCCAGGTCCAGCCGGACAGCGACCACAAATTGGTCGGCCTTCTTTCGGTAACGTTGGCGCGTGGTCATAAATCGGTTCCAATCGTATCCTGAGCGCAGGGAATCCGCCGCATTGCGACGCCCGAGAATCAGCGCTGGTATTTGCCCATCAACTGCCCCTCGGCCAAAACATGGCCCTTCATGGCGGCCGACAGCTGGGCCTTGGTGCTGCCGCTCTCCAAGGTAAGCAGGGTATCGAGGGCGTAGATCTTGAAGTAGTAGCGATGGATGCCGCCGGGCGGGCAGGGACCGCCGTAACCGAGCTTGCGGAAATCGTTCTTGCCGTGGCGGGCACCGTTCTTCAGCACCGCCTCGGCCGGGATGCCGGCATGAAGCGCGGTGACGTCCGCCGGAATGTTGAAGAGCACCCAGTGCACCCAGGTGCCCACCGGGGCGTCCGGGTCGTCGCAGATGAGCGCCACGCTCTTGGCCTCGTGTGGCACCCCGGACCATTTCAAGTCGGGAGAGATGTCCTCGGCGTCGCAGGTGTACTTCTTGGGAATCAATGCTCCTTCGGTGAAGGCGGAAGATGTGAGGGTGACGGCCATGTCGGTTCCTCCTGATGAAAGGGGTGAAAGGCCGAGGCCGACGCCGATGATGCCGGCCAGAAGCGCAATGTCGGCAATCGGATTCCGGCTGGTCATAAAGCCTCCCTCCGATGGGGTTTGCCAGCGGGCCCGCAGAAAGAGGAAAAGAAACAAAATCAAGACGGGATAAGACTTTTTAGTATGAAGCTGAAGGCGATGTCAACCGCCGCGGGGCTTCCATTTGGTACTCGAGACATCCTCTGCTATCTGCCCACCTGCGCTTTGCCCTTTGCTGGGTTACGGCCGCGTGCTGTTGAGCCCCACGAACGTCCCCCCGTTGCGGTAGCATAGGGCGCGCATCAGGGTGGCAAAACGCTGACCGGTGTTGCCCGGCTGCTGGGTGCGTTCGATGACCGTGGGGAAGCCCACCCCATGGATGCGCACTCGGCGCTCCCCGCCACCCGCCGAACGGTTCAGGCGGTCCACTTCGTCCAGCACCGGCTGGATCGCCGTTCCGCTGAACTCATCTCCGAACACATACAGGCTGATGCGCTTGTCTGCGGCGTAAAAGCCGCTGATCGCTTCGACGATGCCCTCCACCGGGCTGCTGTTGCTGAAGGGCTGCCAGCCCGAAAGGTTGGACAGGATGACGCGGCGGCGGCCGGCGGTGTCCGGGATCCATTTGCCCTCGTACTGCGAAAACATGTAGATGCCGTCGTCGTTCATGATCTGCATGCCCTTGACCTGGGGATAGACCTCGAGGGTTTCCTGGAGCTTCTTCTGCACCAGCGCCCAGGCGCCGCGCTGCATGCTGTTGGAGGTGTCGATGACGAAGATGATGTATTCGCTGTCCACGGGGATGCCGCCGACCTGACCGTCGGCCCGCCGCCGCGGCTGCAGCCGCTGGAGCCGCTTCTGCTCCTCGGTGAGCTCCTGCAGGGCCCTCGCAAGCTGCCCCTCGATGATGTTCTGGACCTCGGCATCCCCCTTGGCGGCCGCGAACCGGCCCTCGATGGCGGAGATGTCGCCTTGCAGCCGGGCCAGCCGCTTCTTTTCCTGAGAGAGCTGCTCGCGTTTGGCGGTCAGCTCCCGGTTGAGGATTTCGGCCTCGCCTCGGATTTCGTGCAGCTCCTCCTCCAGCCGCTCGATGCGCGCCTTGAAATCGACCTTGGAGGCCTCGATCTGCTGGGGCGCCGAGAATTTGGAGAGCACGAACAGCAGGATCATCGCCCCGAACCCGCAGCAGATGCAGTCCAGGAACGACAGGCTGAAAACCTCAATGTCGCGGTCCCTCTTTTTCACGGCCAATCCTTCGCCGGGCACATGAACGAGCCGCGGGTCTCGACCGCCAGGCGCCAGAACTCGCTGGCGGCCATGGGGTCCCCCTCCATGGGAAACAGGATGACGTTGACCGGCAACCCCGCCGGCAGGCGCTTCACGGCCTCGCGAAAGAGACTCAGGCGGTTGTCGGCCGAGACGCGGCTGCCCCAGGGTTTGTCCTTGCCCATGGTCGGAAGCCCGTCGGTCAGCAGGATCAGGTTGTCGGGCCCGGGCGACATTTTGGCCGCGGCTTCGAAGGCGTTGATGAGGCTCGTGCCTTTTTCGGGCGCCAGGCGGCGCAGCGCTTCCACCGCCTGGTTCAGGCGGCCGATATCGCCGGCCTCAAGCCACGCCCCCGGGTTGCCTTCGAGCAGGGGCCTGGTGGACTCGTTGAAAACGTAAACCTGGACGCGGCTGGCCGCCGGGAGATTGGCGGTGAGCCAGTCGACGGTGGCCACGGCCTGCCGCCATTTGGGGGCCCGCAGCTTCTCGGCGCCGCCCATGTTGCGGCGCCGGATGACGCCCACCAGGGTGTCGTCAAGCATGCTGGCGGAGGCGTCCACCAGGATCAGGATGCGCTGGCCGCCCATCTTCAGGCCGGTCAAATAGTGGCGGTCGCCCTGGCCGGGAAAGGGCCGCAGGCTGCGGCCCAGCTCCTCGTCGCGTTTGGCCCCGGCCTGCAGCCGCTTCACGTCTTCCTCCAGGGACTGGATATCCGCCT
>JALOPB010000021.1 GCA_025454115.1 Desulfobacterales bacterium
TTAGCCAATGCCTCGCCGCGATAGGCTGCCCGGGTCACAGCGGGTTGAGTAACCCCCATTAGCCGCGCCACACTGATCGCTGTCATCCCCAATTCTCGTGTCGCCAAATAACACACCAACGCGCGGGCATCCGCACGGCGACGCTGCTTGCTAAACGTCGTGATGGTCTCAGCCTCCAATCCCATCATATCCCCAACGCGTGCCACGACACTCTTGAAATCAACCCCCTGGGCCTGAAATGCGTAGCGGCGTTCCAAGTGCTCACGTTGTATCGCGAGAACCGACTCTACGAAGTCACTGTCGCCCAATATGCGTTCGTCCCCTTTGCAATGCTCCCTCACCCGGCGATAGGCCTTGATTTCACTCCATCCTCCCAGGCTGCGAATCACCCCCCCGCCGGTTAACTCACGACGCTTACCCAGCGATATTCCTTTTTCCACAAACGAGCGGTAAGCCGTTTTTGCGACTCGCGCCTTTTCGCCGAACCGGCCGAGCACCTCATCCGATTTTTGCCATGCGGCCTCGCGATGCCCCATGATGGTGCTGTGGCCGGAGTAAGCGTAATGATCCAAATCATCCATCGTGCTAACCAGATTCGCTCTTAGCGGATTGAGATGGATGTAACGAACCAACTCTAAAAAATAGACTTCCTCCTGGCACAAGATCGACTTATAGCGGTTCTGAAACAAATGACCGACCCGGCGATACCGCCGATTGAAACTGCCGGCATACCCGCTCAAAATCCGCTGCATCAGTTGAGCAATGGAGGCATTTCCGGTTCTCAAAAGAAGGTGAAAATGATTGGGCAGCAGCGCCCATGCATAACAGGGTGTCTGGGAACCCAGCAGGGCCTTTGCAACTCTCTCAAGAAAATCATCCCGGTCGGAGTCCGCCCGAAATATCTTCCGCTTCTCGATCCCCCGGCAAATGATATGGTGCAGAGCGCCAGGCGCATCTATGCGTGCTTTTCTTGGCATGAATGAATGCTATCATGTGACGGCTACAGATTATACCCGTCCCCCATACAATGCATAATATTATACCCGTCCCCCATACAACCTCATCTGGCTTCTAACGCTTGAAAGCGACGCGGTCAACGCTACTCGCAGGAAAACGAATCCTCAAACATTTCCGGATCCGGCTCGGTCGGCTGCTTGACCATTAGAAAACTGGCTTCGGTGCGGGGCAGGACCTGCATGGGCAGGGTTCCCAACGTACGCCGACGCACGTCGTGCATGTGACTTTCCCCCATCACGATGATCGCATCGCTGCCGGCCGCCTCCAAAATGGTTTTGAATCGTTTGGCGCCCTGAAGCCGGCGCACGTGGATATCTTTACCGCAGCGCGCCAACCAGGCGCTGGCCAGATCCAGGCAGTGCTCGGCCTGCGCGACGGCCTTGGCGTCGGGGGTCGGTTTCTGAACGCACACCAGATCGATGCGACCTCGAATCGAAGGCAGCAACCGCTTCAAAAATGGAAAAATCCGGCGCGAAGACGGCGAGCCGTCCGCGCACACTACATAGCGATCGTCAGGCATCCCGCCCCGCACCACCAGAAACGAGCAATGCAGATCCAGAGCCAGCTTGCGCGGGATGTTCATCGGCGCGAACCGTCCCAGTGGTCCGCGGCGCGGTGCGGCGATGATCACCAGATCGAACTGGTTCTCGGCGATCTCATGGTTGAGTTCGTCCACCAGGTTTCCGAAGCGCTCGGAGAAGAGCATGCGCTCGCCCGATGCTTTGTGAAGGAAAAAGACATGCCCATATGGCAGGTCGCGGAGTCTGATTCGGGTGACCGGGTTCAGATACCCGGGCGCAGCGAGCGTGTCCGCTGCCTGCAGCAGGATCCGAATGCCGTCCGGCAGGCTCGACCGGTCTTGCGTGGGGATGTCCACGCCGACCGGCGGCGGCGTTTCGGTGGCATGGGTTCCGTGACGCACGGTGATCACGGCAAGTTCCGCATTGAGGCGCTCGGCGATTTGGGCGGCGGCCTGAATCGCCGCGGCAGAAGTGGGTTTTCGGTCGACGGCAACCAGTATCTTCAAAGCATGCTCCTCATCGGGGTCCTCGGGTTCGGATAGTTAAATGGTTGGCGTCTGATGAAACAGCCTTTCATCCGGTCAAAGGGCGCTTCCCTGAAAAGACGTACTTGACTTCATGTCTAGTGGCCTTTCCCTTCCCTCGCCCTGGCCGACATCCTCCGCGCGATCGTGCGGCAGATGCGGGCAGCGGGGCCGGGCCCCTTTGCCGAGAATCTCCCAATTGCCCCGTTTTAAATCCGGGCACTCGTGGAAAATCGCGAATTCGCATGCCGCGCAGACAAGCGGGCAGAAGGATTTGCGCATCGCCTGTCGGATGGCGGCCCGGGTGCTGCTGCTGATGTGCGACTCCCCGATTTCCCGGATCAGCCCCGAGTTTTTGAACACCTGGAAGACCCGTGCGTTGACGCCTGAAAAGAACAACCCGCCGCCCCGCCCTTCCAATTGGGAGACGACCTGCTCCAGCACGTGCACGCCGCTCGCGTCGAAGTTGTTCACCTGATGCATCCGGATGAGCAGGCAGCTCATGTGCGGATGGCTTTTCAATCGGCGCTGGAGGTCTTCCAGGACGAAGTCGGACGAGCCGAAGAAAATGGACCCCTCGATCCGGACGATGTCCATCTGGCAGCACATCTTGCCGTGCGTGGTCCCGATCATCTTGCCGCTGATCAGATCCGGAACGGTGGAGTAGATGCGCGGGTGCGAGGTCGTCTTGAGGTGCAGCGCGATCGAAAGCAGCGCCCCCACATAGACGGCAAATTCGATGTTCAAGAAAAGCGTCGAGAAAAAGGTGATGACCAGCACGGCGGCGTCGTTGCGGGTCGACCGCACCGTGCGCTTGATGTCGGCCACCTTGATCATCTCAATCGCGATCACCAGCAGGGCGCCGGCCAGTGCCGCCACCGGCAGGTGCGCGGCCAAGGGCGCCGCCGCCAGGACGGTGACCGCCACGGATATCCCGGAGATGATGCCGCTCATCGGGGTTTTCCCGCCGGAGCGGAAATTGATCGCCGAACGGGTAAAGGATCCGCTACCCGGATATCCGCTGAAAAAGCCGGCGGCAGCGTTGGCCAACCCCTGCCCCAGAAACTCCTGGTTCATGTTGATCCGCTGGTGCGTTTGACCGGCGATGGCCTTGGCGATGGACGCCGCCTCGACCAGACCTAAGATAGCGATGGCAAGCGCCCCCGGAATCAGCCGGCTGAAGTTCTCGTTCCATCCGATATCCGGCAGGTGAAACGGTGGAAGGCTGCGCGGGATGGCACCCACCACGGCCACCCCCTGTGCGCTTAAGTCAAAGAGCCCCACCAGCAGGCTGGTCAGCAGCATGGCGATGAGCGTCCCCGGCCAGGTCGGTCGGAATTTTTTCAGCACGCCGATCACGAAAATGGTCAGCAGACCCAGTGCCAGCGTCGCCACGTGTATTTCCGTAAGGTGTGTCACCATTTCCCAAAGAGCGCCGACGAGCGATCCGCCCCGCTCCAGCTTCAATCCTAAAAAATTGGGGATCTGCTTGAATCCGATCAACACCGCCGCACCGGAGCTGAAGCCCAAAATGACGGAGTGGGAAACGAAATTGAGAAAAACCCCGAGACGAGACAAACCCATGCCGATCTGGATGACGCCGACGATGAACGCCAGAAGCAATGCCAGCTCGATGTAATGGGGGGTCCCGGCGGGTGCGAGCTCGGAGAGGGAGGTGAACACCACCAGGGATACGGCCGTGGTGGGACCGGTCACGAGGTGCGCGGAGCTGCCCCACAGACAGGCCACGATGGTCGGTACGATGGAGGCATACAACCCGTATTGTACCGGAACACCTGCGATCAGGGCATAGGCCATGGACTGAGGCACCGCGACCACGGCTACGGTAAGCCCCGCAATGAGATCCGCCCGCAGGTGGCGGCCGCTGTAGCGACGCAGCCATGACGCAAAAGGGGCGAGAATCGATCCAATCGCGTGCACGCCGCTTCAGTCCCCCTTCCGTGCGGGCATGACGAGGGCCGTCCCTATTGATTTATTTCTTATGCTCCACCCGGTCCAGGTACTCCCCATAGCCTTCCTTTTCCATCTCGGCCTTCGGCACGAACCGCAGCGATGCCGAATTGATGCAGTAGCGCTGACCGGTCGGCGGAGGCCCGTCCGGAAATACATGCCCCAGATGCGAATCACCGAACCGGCTGCGCACCTCGGTGCGCACCATGAAAAAGCTGCGGTCGGTCTTCTCCACGATGAAGTTGGGATCCACCGGGCGGGTGAAGCTGGGCCAGCCGGTTCCGGAGTCGAACTTATCCGCAGAACTGAAAAGCGGTTCCCCGGATACGATATCCACGTAGATCCCTTCGCGTTTGCTGTTCCAGAAATCGTTTTCAAAAGGCGGTTCGGTGCCCTCTTCCTGGGTGACATGGTATTGAAACGGCGTCAAGCGCTTCCGCAGCTCGGCCTCGCTGGGCTTGACATATCCCGCGCCGCTTCCGGCGCCGACCGGATCGGCCGGCCGGCCCCAGGCCTGCCGGATGAACGCGTCTCGCCCGGAGCCCTGCCGGTAAAGGCTGTAGCGCAGCGCGTTCTTCTGGTAGTAGTCCTGGTGATAGCCTTCGGCGGCATAAAACCGGGTCAGCGGCCGGATCTCGGTGACCACCGGCTTCTGGAAACGGCCGCTTCGATCCAACTCCTGCCGGGATGCCTCCGCCAGGCTCCGCTGCTCCTCGTCGTGATAGAAAATGGCGGTGCGGTATTGCGCGCCGCGATCGACAAACTGACCACCGGAGTCCGTCGGGTCCACATGCCTCCAGAAGACGTTGAGAAGTTCCTTATAGGTGATTTTTGCGGGATCGTAAACAACCTGCACGGCTTCGACATGCTCGGTCCGGCCGGCACTGACATCTTCATAACTCGGGTTCTCGGTCGTCCCGCCGGTGTATCCGGAGATGGCCTCAACGACTCCGTCGGTCTTCTCAAAATCCGCTTCACTGCACCAAAAGCAGCCTCCCGCGAACGTCGCTTTTTTGAAATTATCGGGGTTGGTTTTCATCTCACTCGGTTTTTCGGTTGGGGGTTGGGTTGCTGCATGAATTCCCGCGAGAACGGTCCCCGCGAGTATGATCGATACGATGAAAAGCTGGCGTTTCATGAAATTCCCTCCACAGGCTCCGAAACGGCTGACATGCGGCGCGACCGGTCGAACTGCGCATCGCAGCCGCATAGGCCGTTTCTCCGGTCGTATTCAAGTCGGTGCCCGGCAAAGCGCACCGCTTCGAAGACAATATAATTCGAATTTGGATCGGATAAAGATAGGACGGCAGGCCGCGCTGTTTAAGAAACGGTATGGCAGGGGTAAACATTCGGATTTCGTTTTGTCAACGCTGGGCAGATATGTTATTAGGAATCGGATTTAAAAGTATTTGCCTTAATGAAGAAGTGAACAAGAGGGCCGAGCGATGAAAACGCACTTTATTGGGCGCGACAGAATTCCGGACTCCATGGTGCTGGCCGTCGTGCTGGTTTCAACGGTCTACTGGGTGCTCGATTCCATCCTGAACATCTTCTTTTCAAATAAGTTCAATCTGATCGCCCAGTTGATCGGACCGGACCTTTATGACATTTACATCCGGGTGGTGGTCCTGTGCCTGCTGGTCATTCTGGGCTCCCATGGTCAGACCATCATCAACCGCCTTCGCGAAGCCCAGCAAAAATTGAAGGAATCCGAAGAGCTGTGGCGTTCGCTCGTCGAAACAGCACCGGACACCATCATGACCGTCGACCAGGCGGGCGTGATCCGCTTCATCAACCACCCGCTCGCCGAGATGCCTCCGGGCAGCGTGATCGGCCGCTGTCTCTACGATCTGCTGCCGGAAGACTACCGCGGCACGGCTCAGGAAATCGTGAAGAACGTCTTCCGTACCGGCGAGACCGACATGTTCGAAGTCCGCATGGACGGCCAGCGCTCCCCCGCCTGGTACACCTATCGCGTCGGACCGTTGCGCATGGAACACCGCGTCATCGCCGCCACCATCATCTCGACGAACACCACCGAGTTCAAGCGCGCCGAGGAGCTCAGCCGCTACAAGGAGTTGTTCGAAAACGTTGCCGACAGCGTCTTCATCCTCAACCGCAACGGTGTCGTCATGGAATGCAACGACCGTGTCTACGAAAGCACGGGCTTTACCCAGCCCGAGCTCGTGTCGCGGCCGCTCGCCGATTTGGCGGTTCCTGACCAGTCCGATTTCGTCCGCGCCATGCTGCAAGGTGTGTTGCGCGAGAAGGAGGCGCGCTTCGAACTCACGGTCAAGGCCAAGTCCGGCGGTGTGGTCCCGTATGAAATCAGCTGCCGCTATGTCGTTTATTTGGGCGAGCCTTGCTTTTTATGCGTTGCTCGAGATGTGACCCAGACCCAGCTGCTGCACAACCAGCTCATCCGCTCGGAACGGCTGGCCGCCACGGGGCAGCTGGCCGCCTCGATTGCGCACGAGATCAACTCGCCCCTTCAGGGCATCACGGCGCTGCTGAACGTCCTGCGCTCTACGTATACCGAGGATGACTACCTGCAGCGCAAGTTGGACCTGGTGAAAAGCGCCTTTAACAGCATCCGGGATACGGTCAAGAACCTGATCGACCTCAACCGCCCCGGCAAGGAGAAGAAGCAACTCACGGACGCCAATCAGGTGATCAACAACACGGTGGCTCTGGTCAAAAGCCTGCTTAAGAAAAATATGATTACGGTCCGAATGGACCTGGCGGCGACGCGTTCGACTCTTTTCGCCTCACCGCAGCAGATCGGGCAGGTGCTCATGAACCTGATCAACAACGCCGTTGAATCCATCACCGGCGCGCCCGGATATTTCGAGAGCGCCCACCTCACCCCGGGCGGGGGAGGCCGGCTGGTCGTCCAGACCTACAACCGCGATGAGCAGTGGGTGCTCGAATTGAAGGACAGCGGGCCGGGGATTCCGGAGGAGGACTTGAACCGTATCTTCGACCCCTTCTTCACGAAAAAGAAGCCCCTGGGGATGGGCGTCGGTCTGACCATCTGCCATGGCATCATCGAGGATCATCAGGGCAAGCTAACGGCCTCCAACGCACCCGATGGAGGAGCGCTGTTCACGATTGCGCTGCCGCTGCGCCCGGACAACCACCCCACGGACAGCCGCGAGGATGCTTCATCAGCCAGCGCCGGTCAGCCGGCATAGGGTTTGCCGCACTCCCGGCAGCGACCGTCCGAACCGATCACTCCGATGC
Organism: Desulfobacterales bacterium; assembly: GCA_025454115.1. Lineage (GTDB taxonomy): Bacteria > Desulfobacterota > Desulfobacteria > Desulfobacterales > SpSt-501 > SpSt-501. The sequence continues at coordinate 7,277 of JALOPB010000021.1, forward strand.
AGTTCCCGTCGCTGCACAGCCGGCGGTTCTCCCAATCGTCATCGGCTCCGGCGGCGGGATCGGCCAGCGGCGGTGTAAGCGGTTGCGCGACGGGCGGCGCGGCGTCTGAATACGCTTCGGCAGCCGGCTCCTCGCCGGTCTCTGTCGCTTCGTAGCGCCGCCCGCACTCCCGGCAGCGGCCATCCGGTCCGATCACCCCGATGCAGTTCCCGTCGACGCACAGCCGGCGGGATTCCCAATCGGCAGCGGCGGTGCCATCCGTGTGCGGTTCGCTATCTTGAACTTCCGGTTCCATCATATCCCCCTCAATGATCCATAACGATATATCACCTAAATTGAGCGATTTTATTACCTGACAGCGGAGTCCGCCGGGGGCATGTCACTGCTCCAAAAAAGGCCTGAGATCTTGCAGCCGGTCGATGTGATGATCGGCTGGCAGGGACGGGTTGCGGAAGGCCACAAACGGAACCTCCGCCGCATGGGCCGTGCTCGCATCCACGTCCGAATCTCCGACGAACAGGGCCTGATGCGGCTCGGCGTTGAAGTGCGTCAGAATTTTCAAAAGCGGATCGGGCGCAGGCTTCGGCCGCTCGACATCGAGGGAGGTCACCACGAAATCAAAACGGTCGGAGAGCCTGAACTCCCGCAAAAGATGCTTCATGGTGTCGGTGCGATTGGTGGCGATAGCCGTATGGAATTTCCCGCGCATCCAATCCAACAACCCGACCAGACCGGGCTCCATCGTCAGGTGTTTGAGAAACCCGCCGTAGTCGATCGTCTTGCGAAAGTCATACGCCGCCTGCCGCAGGCGCTCGTCTTCGAAAAGGGTTTCCAGCGCCTGCTGAATGGTGTGGGCGTGCACGAAGCGCAGCTGCTCCTCGTTCATCGCCGGGCGCCCGAAATGCTGGAGGATATGGTTGTAGTAATGCCGGTTGGCTTCCAGCGTATCGAACAACACCCCGTCGCAGTCAAACGCCACGACTCGCACCGTCATCATGTCAGTTGGCTTTCTTTTCAAAGGATGGCTGCGCCCGCAGATAGACATACACCCGGACATCCATCTCCGGCTGGAGCGGATGGTCGGTTTTCATCCGCACCGTATCGTTGTAAGACCCGGCTTCCGTCCGCAAATTCTCCACCCGCAACGCATAGGTCGTCTTCCCGCCCTGGGTGACCGGATCCAACTGCACCTTGAGCTTGCCTTCCAGCGGGTAGGTGTCGAGAACCTTGAACGGGTATTTATCCTCGGGCACAATGCTCACGGAGCCGTGCAGGGTCTCCCCGGACACGCCTCGCAGACTCAGCATGCGCGGGGTGATCGTGGCGAAGCGGTCCACCGGGCCGGCGATCGTCAGATGCACCACGGACTCCTTGGGATCGTTGGTCATAACTTCGGCGGACTTTTCCAGCCGGCGGCCGCCGTAGCCGGCCGTATCCACTTTAATGGTGATTTTTCCCTCGCCCCCGGCGGGGATCTGCCTCGTAAACGAGACGGCTGCGCATCCTCACCCGGTGCGCACGTCGCTGATGACCAGCGGAGCCGCGCCCTTGTTCATGACGATGAATTCGTGAATGACCTTGGTGCCGTCGATCACCGGTTTAAATTCGAAGGCTTTTTCCGGGAAAAATACGGAAGCGGCAGGCCCCGAACCGCCGGTGCCCGGAGACCCGGGCTGGGCCTGGGCTAAACCCGGAAAAACGGCAAGAACCAGCGCGGTCAGCATGACCGCTGCGACCGCCGGATGATGACTCCGCATTCGGAACGTCTCCCATGTTAAGGGTTCTTCGGCGGAACCGGATCGTTTGATCCGCGCCGAATGGTACTGGAAATTTTAGGTCGCACCGCCGTCAAAGTCAAGCCGGAGCGCAGCCGTTTCATGCCCCGCTCACATGAGATACAACGGATCGACATCGATAACCAGCTTCACCCGGTTCCGTATCAGACCGTGCGGATACGCGGCCAGCAGCCGATCCACGAATCGGTGCAACGCGCCGGTCTGAATCGACTTGATCAAGATCTGCCAACGATACTGGCCGGCGATCCGGGCCAGCGGGGCTTCAATCGGCCCGAGAAGTTGAAGCGTTTCGGCCCAACCCGGTTCGCTGTTGCGCAGCGCCTGGCATTGGGCGCCGAGCGCCTCCGCCTGTTCGCGGGTGAACCGCTCGTCGCGCCCGGACACGCGCAGCTGGATCATGCGGGTGACCGGAGGATAGCCGAGCGCTCTCCGGAATCCGATTTCCTGCTCATAAAACGCTTCGAAGTCCTGAGCGCAAGCCGCGCGGACGCTGAAGTGCTCCGGGTTGAAGGTCTGCAGGATCACCCGGCCGGGACGGTCGCCGCGGCCGGCCCGCCCGGACACCTGCGAGAGCAGCTGAAAGGTCCGTTCTCCGGCCCGGAAGTCCGGGAAGCTTAGCGACAGATCCGCGCAGATGATGCCCACCAGCGTAATGCCCGGGAAGTCATGTCCCTGGGTCACCATCTGGGTCCCGATCAGGATGTCGATGGTCTTCTCCCGCAGTCCCTTCAGCATTCGCAGGATGTCCCCCTTGCCGCCGGTGGTGTCCCGGTCCATTCGCGCCACACGGGCATCGGGAAACAGGGCACGGACCGCCGCCTCCACCTTTTCGGTTCCCATTCCCAGGCGCTTGACCTGGCCCGAGCCGCAGGCCGGGCAGGCCGCGGAAGCCGGCAGACTGAAGCCGCAATAATGGCAGCGGTAGGCATCGGCCGCCTGGTGCAGCGTGAGGGAAATGTCGCAATGCCGACAGCGCAGCGTCGTTCCGCAAGCCGCGCAAACCGGGAAGTTGGCGAACCCGCGGCGGTTGAGAAACAGCAGCACCTGCTCCCCGCGTTCGAGGGCCTCGGCCATGGCCCGCTTCAGCTCGATGCTGATGAAGCGGCCCGTACCACGCAAGTCCCGGCTCTGGCGCAGGTCCACCGTGCGAACTTCGGGAAGGGAGCGCGCCTCGATACGCTCCGGCAGCTCCAGTTCGGCATATTTTCCGGACCGAACGTTGTAGTAGGATTGCAGCGACGGCGTGGCGGATCCTAACAGCGCGACGGCCCCGCTCTGCTGCGCCCGGACCACTGCCAGATCCCGCGCGTTGTAGTGCAGACCGCCCTCCTGTTTGTAGGAGGCGTCATGTTCCTCGTCGACGATAATGGCCCCCAGGTCCGAAAATGGCGCGAACACCGCCGAGCGCACCCCGATGGCGATCCGCACCTCCCCTCTCAAAATCCGGGCCCACTGGTCTAACCGCTCGCCTGCAGAGAGCCTGCTGTGCAGCACGGCGACGTGCTCCCCGAACCGGGCGCGGAACCGTCTTTCGGTCTGTGTGATCAACGCGATCTCCGGGACCAGCACCACCACCGACCGCCCCGCGTCCATCGTGTGCGAGGCCACTCGCAGGTAGACCTCGGTCTTGCCGCTCCCGGTGACCCCTTTCAAGAGAAACGTCCGAAACCCTTTTCCCAGCGCGGCGCAAACGCCGTCCACGACCGCTACCTGATCGGCGGTGAGCGCCGGGGCGGTATCGGGCAAAATGGCCTCGCCGAAGGGATCGCGATAGAGCCTGCGCCCGAAAAACTCCAAATGACCGGATCGCTCCATCGCCCGCAAATGGACGCGGGCATTGGGAGTCAATGGCGCAAGCAACCGGACCGGGAGCTCTCCGGCGGCGGCAACAGCATCCAGGAGAACCTGCTTTTTCGGCGACAACGGGCCGCCGGCCGGAATTCCTCCCACCCTCATCCGGACCCAGGGCTCCTGCAGGGCCTTGGCGCCGCCCGGCCGCAGCGTTCGGGTGCGCAGGACGTAGCCGCGGCGCTCCAGGGAGGCCAGCAGTGAACCGGATATGGCCGGGTGAACCCGCACGCGCAAAGGCTTTCGGGCCAGGCGGCTCAGGATCTGCGCTTCATCCGACGGCAGACCGTCTTGCGCCAGTCGATCGCGACCCGCCTTCGTGACGCACCACACGGAGGATTCGGCAATGGTCAGCCCGCCGGGCAAAGCGGTTTGAACCACCGCGCCCAGCGGATGCTTGTAGTAGTCCGCGATCCAGCGGAAAAATGGGATCATGGAGGCGGGAAAGAGCGGAGCGTCGTCCAGGACATCCAAGATGGGTTTGATTTCCTTATCCTCCGGAGGAGAGCCCGGACCCAGCACATAGCCCGTGGTGCGCCGGCGACCGAAGGAAACGAGCACACGCATGCCCGCCGCCAGCGCAGACCTGAACGCATCCGGAACCCCATAGGTGAACGTCCCCCGGACCGACACCGCCATCGCAACTTCGATGGTGTTTTCAGCAGGTTCTGCCATCCAATTATCCTCGGTGCGGTTTAACTAATCAGAAATATTAAGAATTTTTTAGATATTTGAATCGCTGCCATATTTGAGTTATAATACGTTTAGTTTCACAGGCTATCAAGAGGATCCCTTCGTTCCGCGCAGATCTGCGAGACGGGATCCACGCACGGGCAACAAGGAGGATATTATGTCGGTACGTAATTATGGATTGACGCTTGCGGTGGTGGCTGCGGTGCTGATCGGCTCGTTCGGGTCGCCGGTTTTCGCTTATCGAACCGCGACATCGGATTGCACGGATCGGGATTACGTCAGCGGATGCGAAAAGGAACCGACCGGAGGCATGATGATGTGGGACGCCCTGGTCATGCGTCCGGTCGGCATCGCCGGTACGGCATTGGGGTCGGTGGTCTGGTTGGTCAGCTACCCGTTCGCTTATTGGGGTGGGAACACCGAGGCTTCTACCCAGGCATTGGTCCAAAACCCGTTCGAGTGGACCTTTCAACGCCCCTTGGGTGATTTTTAACCGGATCCAGCGCTTCTCCAATTTTGAAACACCCCATCCAATCGACTGGGACTGATTGAACTCATCCGGCGCAACGTCCGCCCGACGGGCGTTGCGCCGCCCTGCAGGTCCGATCAGAGCCGCTGACCGGGAGGGCGTACCTTCCGATCATCCGGAAGCGATAGCAGCAGGCATGGCATCATCCCCGAGCATGCATTCGATCCAATCGGCAAAACCCGCCAAGAAGGGCGGCTTCATGCCCAGGAAGGATCCCGAGCGAAAGCTGACCCGGCTGAACCGCGACCTGGAGCAGGCGATCCTTCTGATAATAAAGTACGTTGCGCACACCACGGGCACCGAGCCTTGTCAGGAAGAAATTGCGGCGGTCCTCAAATCCTATTTCACCCTCGACGAAGTCACCAACCAGATCAACTACCTGCGTAAAAAACCGCTTGAAAATGCAGGCGAAACCGTGCCGTCTGACTTGCAGCGGCCCGCCATGCGCATCAACATGATCACTGCCGCCGGGATCAACTGCCTGGCCCGCGCCGGTTATTTTATCCGGCCGATTGCCGATGCGATCGGAGAAATCCGCCGGCACGCTCACGCCATGCTCGGTGCGGCTCCATCCGATCAAAGCATCGCTCTCAGCCTGAAAAGCAGCTTCATCTTAAGCGAACTTAAAAACCAAATCGTGCACGCCCGCAACCAACTGCGCAACCCGGATTAAATCCTTATCCGCGCTCGGGCGCCATCGCCCGCTTCCAGCCCGCTCGCCTTTTCATGCCACATTTGATGGTTATATTGCCCATCATTTGCTTTTTTATTTCAACGTTATTACTCCGGCACTAAAACATGTTCAATGCGGCCCTATCACTCATCGGCGGGTCCGGATAAGGAGGCCTTTATGAAATCCAATCGACGGCGCATCGGGGTTTTCTGGGTCAGTGGCTTGATCCTGGCGTTTCTGAGCGGCTGTGCCGGATGGCAACGCTCCGGTTCCCCGCGCGAGCAGTTGGCGGATGCTTATGGACTGAAGAATTTCGAGCAGGTGGAAGAGCTGCGCTACACGTTCAACGTGCAACTGCCGGACCGGGTCATCAGCCGCGCCTGGAGCTGGGAACCCAAGAAAGATCGGGTCGTCTTCAGAGGCACGGCCGAGCAGGGCGGTACGGTTGAATACGAGCGATCGACGCTGGCCGGTCCGGCGAGCGAACCGGCCAAGAAGGTGGACCCCTGGTTCGTCAACGACAACTATTGGCTCATTTTTCCGTTGCGCCTCGCCTGGGACCAGTCGGCAACGATGACCGTAGACGACGCCCCATCGCCGCTGCCCATCGGTACGGGCCGGGCCAGACGGATCATGGTTCGCTACCCCTCGAACGAGGGCTATACCCCCGGTGACGTTTACGAGCTCTTCATCGGCGACTCCGAACGGATCGAGCAATGGATTTACCGCAAGGGGGGCGATCCCAAACCGACCCGGGTGACCACCTGGGAGGACTACCGCCGGGTAGGTCCTCTCACCCTGTCACTGGATCATCGCGGGCCGGACGGCAGCTTCCGCGTCTGGTTCACCGATGTCGCCGTGCGGCTTGGCGGCCAATCCGGCTGGATAACCGCCCAATAGCCCGCCGACGACAGACGGTTCCATTCGTCGGCGAACCGGCGGCGGTGGAGATGAATGAGTCACGATGCAGATAAAGGGGCTTCATTCAAAGCGTTTTTTCTGCTATCGTCATCCTTGAACATGAACAGACAACGGCAGCAGGACAAAGCGGGTTGCGTGCGGGTTTTCCATACGAACACCGGCCGAACCGTCAATGGAACATCGAAAGAAGTCGAGACATGCTCAATCACGTGGTGTTGATGAAGTTCAAACCGGAAGTTTCCGAAGCGGACATCCGCGACCTGGAGAAGGCGCTGGATGGCCTCCCGAACAAGATTTTCGAAATCAAGGTATACGAATTCGGCCGGGATATTCTCAAATCGGAGCGATCCTATGACTTTGCCATCGTCGGTCTATTTGCCAACTTGGCGGCCTTGGAGCGCTATCAAAAACACCCCGACCATTTGCCGGTGGTGGCACAGGTTCAATCGATGTGTTCGGGCATCGTGACCGTCGACTTCACCGGGACGGACGGCAGTGCGACGGAGGCCGGCCCCCTCGGATGGGAGCGAGACCCCTGGGAACAGCTAAAGCGATGAATCCCGGCCCAGGCCTCCGAGGCGGCCGACTCCGAGACGCCGGCAGAACCGACTGGCGAAGCGGCTCGGTCCGGTGGATGTTTCCACGGGCGGGTGGGGACCGGGTTATGATGCGCGCAGCGGCGCTGTGGATGGTGCTCCTGACCGTGACCGGTTGCCTGGCTGGTTCCGAGGATGCCGCCCCTGCCCGGATTCAATGGGTTCAGAACCTGTCCGAAGGTCTGAAACTGGCAAACGAGTCCGGCAAGCCGGCTATGCTTTTCTTCACCGCGGATTGGTGTGCCCCCTGCCTGGAGCTGAAAAAATACATTTTCACGGACCGGCGCGTGGTCGCCGCATCCAAGCGCCTGATCAACATATCCATCGATGCGGACAGCAATTATGAAACGCTGGTCGCTTACAAGGTGCGAGGCATTCCGGCTATTTTTTTTCTGAACCCGCTCGGTGAAACCATCGCCCAATACACAGGCGACCGATCGGCGGGCAGCTTTGTGAAACAAATGTCGGCGGTCGCCGACAAGCACACGCGCTAAGACAGAGCAGGTTCCTTTAGACAGGCAGGCGTTGGGCCTCTGACCGGGCGGGCGCAGCCCCGGCAAGGCTTCCCGGTCCCAACGAATCGGATGTTTAATCGAAGATGGGACATCTTCCGAACCGGTACGGCCGTCATCCATGACCACACTAACTGATATTGATGTCCGGGCCACCGTCAGCGCCTCAGTCATTGAAACATTCAGTTCCATGCTGTCCATGGAGATCCAGCCGGTTGAGGAGGAACCTCCGCCCGGTCAAGGCATCCGACGCATGGTGGGGACCCTCAACTTCGCCGGAAAAGTCACCGGCATCTTCAATACCCAGCTCACGTTTGATTTCGGACGCCTGATGGCCTCGTCCCTCCTCGGAATGGAACCCGAGGAAGTGGAGTCCGGCACCGAGATCAGGGATCTGGTGGCCGAGATCACCAACATCGTCGGCGGCAATCTGAAATCCGCTCTGAACGACGGCGGGTACCCGTGCGTGCTCTCCACCCCCAGCATCACCTACGGCACCGACTTCAGCATCAAGTCCCTCAACATGGACCGCTTCGACCGCTATGCATTCCAGAAGGGCGACCAAATACTGATCATCGAGGTCGGCCTCAAAGAGCAGGAGGGCGCCGATTCCGGCCTCGACTTCGGTTCGCCGGATGGCGCCAGCCGGATACCGCACGTGGACCTTCAGAAGCTGGAGTCGCTCGACTACAACAGCCGGCTGGCCGATGCAGCGGTCGATGTGTACGAAACCATGTTTTCTTTGAAACTGGAACGGATGGAGCCCGGGGCGGCGTCAAGCCTCGATGGGATGCGCTACATCTCCTCGGTATGCTTTGCCGGTGACGCGACGGGGATCGTCAGCCTGCATGTCGGCCAGGAAATGTCCCGTTTGATGGCCGCCAACATGCTGGGCATGGAGCCGGAGGAGATCGAGGGGACGGGCGAGATCGAGGACATGCTCGGGGAGCTGGGAAACATCGTCGGCGGCAACCTGAAATCGGCATTGACCGATACCGGTCTGCGCTGCGCCCTTTCGACGCCATCCTTCACCATCGGCAGCGATTTCCAGATCGAGGCCCTCAATCTCGAACGGTTCGAGCGCCTCGCCTTCCGGCATGAAAGCCACATTGTCTTTCTGGAAATGGGATTGAAAATTTCCGACCTCGTCAAGGCGGCGCCGCCCCCTGCCAGGGAGGTTCAGCCCCGCGCCGAGGAAAGCAAGCCCGCCGCACGCCGCAACGCGCCCGTTGCGGCTGCTCCGGCGGCCCCCGCGGCCGCTCCACCGAAGGCGCCACCCGTCCCGGTTCCACCGGTGGCTCCGGCGGCAGCCGTTCCGGCCCAACCGGAAGCCGCCGGAACCCCGGATTCGCGGGCCGCGCCCGATGATCTCGGTCTCGATTTACTGCTCGATATCCCGGTGGAACTCACCGTAGAGCTGGGACGCACCAAGATGCCGATCCATGAACTGCTGAAACTCCGTCCCGGATCGGCCGTCAAACTCGCCAAACTCGAGGGCGAGGCCGTCGACATCCTCGCCAACGACGTTCTCATAGCCCGCGGGGAAGTGGTGATCCGCCATGAAAAATACGGGATCCGGATCACCGAGATCACCAGCCGCATGGAACGGCTGCGGGGGCTTAAATAGCTTACTCCGGCAATAAAATATGTTCAATGCGGCGATATCGCTCGTCGGCGGGGCGGGTTTTGGGCCGCAGCACGCCGCAACTAATTTTTCAGGCGATCCTGCCACGCCCCCCAGCCGTATAGAAGAACCGCGCACAGGCAGAGACGGCCGACGGCTCCGTGGGCATCGGTCCTTCGGGGCTGTCCGGAACCATATGAAGCGGGCTTGCTGCCGTACGAAGGTTCGTTGAACGGATGGTTGCGGCGTGCTGCGGCCCAAAACCCGCCCCGCCGGAACTCATCTCAAGTTAAAGCTGAGTACTTGCCGGAGTAATAATAACGTTACCTTCGGCTTTTGACGCGTTCCACCGCCTCCGCCCAGCCGCGCTGAAGCAGCCGGCGCCTTTCCGGCTCGATCTTAGGTGTGAAGGTCTTCTCCGAAGTCCGCAGCGCCGCAACGTCCGCGCCGGATTTCCAGAACCCCACCGCCAGCCCCGCCAAGAAAGCCGCTCCCATGCCGGTGGACTCCAGGTAACGCGAGCGGTCGACCGGGCAACCGAGCAGATCCGACTGAAATTGCATCAGAAAATCGTTACGGCAGGCTCCGCCGTCCACCCGCAGCTCAGCGAGTTTCAGCCCGGTGGCCGTCTGCAGGGCTTCCGTCAGATCCTGGGTCTGGAAGGCAATGCTTTCCAGAGCCGCGCGGACGATGTGTGCGCGGTTCGTGCCGCGGGTAAGGCCTAGAATGCCGCCGCGGGCGTACATGTCCCAGTGCGGTGCGCCGAGCCCCGCAAATGCCGGAACGACATGCACCCCCTGGGTGTCCGCGACGCTTTCGGCCAACGCCTGGGTCTCGGCCGCCGAACGGATCAGGCCCAGCCCGTCGCGCAGCCACTGGACCACGGCGCCGGCAATGAACACCGAGCCTTCCAGCGCATAGCAGGGCCTTCCGCCGGCGTCACAGGCCAGCGTCAGGAGCAACCCCGGCCCCGGATCGATCCGCTCGCGGCCCACGTTGAACAACAGAAAGCAGCCGGTTCCGTAAGTGTTCTTGGTCTGTCCTGCCTCAAAGCAGGCCTGCCCGAACAGGGCGGCCTGCTGGTCGCCGGCGATGCCGGCGATGGGAATCGCGGCGCCGACGACGGCCGGATCGGTTCGTCCGGCGGCGCCGGCGGAAGGCACCACCTCCGGCAGGAGCGCTGCGGGGATGTCGAGCAAATCCAGCAGGTCCGGGTCCCAGATCCGGTCGTGAATGTTGAACATCAGCGTCCGGGACGCGTTGGTGTAGTCCGTGACATGCACCCGCCCGCCGGTCAGCCGTGCGATCAACCAGCTGTCCACGGTCCCGAAGGCGAGTTCACCGAATTCCGCTCGCGCGCGCAAACCGGGAATCTCATCCAGCAGCCACTTGAGCTTGGTTCCTGAAAAATAGGCATCCAGCAGCAACCCGGTCCGTTCCCGGAACATCCCCTCCAGGCCCTGGGCCTTCAGTTTTTCACATATGTCGGCGGAACGCCGGCATTGCCACACGATGGCGTTGTGAACCGGTCGGAGCGTTCGGCGTTCCCACACCACTGTGGTTTCGCGCTGGTTGGTGATCCCTACGGCAGCGATACGGTCCGGCGCCAGGTCGGCGGAAATCAATGCCTGGCGCATGACCTGCAGGGTGGTCTGCCAGATCACTTCCGGGTCGTGCTCGACCCACCCCGGACGGGGATAGATCTGCGGAAACTCGGAATAGGCATTGGCAACCGGATGGCCGGCGGGGTTGACGATCAAGACCCGTGAACCGGTCGTACCCTGGTCGATCGACAGGATGTACTGTTCCACGATTGGTCCTCCCATGACATTCAGCGCTCAATCCTTTTTCTGGAATGGCCTCGTAAAAAACCATCCGAATCGATGGCTTCGTAAAGAGGCCAAGATCAAGGCGCGCGAATCTCGTGCCGTGAGGTGTATCCCGCCTGCGGCGGGACCGCGGCGGCAGTCGCGCCACAGGCGGGAAAGCGCAACGCAGAGATTGGACGCTATTTACGAAGCCATCTTCTGGGGTACGCGGATCACCCGCAGCGCATGGCCCGTCAGTTCGACGAACCGCGCCACCTCCTGTCGCGACATCACCAGCGTGGCCGTGTTCACGAGCGGATGGAACTGAAAGGCGTCGGCCTGCCAGAGATCTTCGTCCACGAAAAGGCTGACCGCGCCGCCCGGGTCATTGAAAACCGCCAGCAGCGTCACGGCGCCGGGCTCGACGCCGAGGCAGCGCCTGAGGCGGTCGGCCGAGCCGAAACTCAGACGGCTGCCGCCGATCGTCTCGGAGAGGGACCTGAGGTCCACCTGCTTGGCCGCCGGCACACAAACCAGGAAATGCCGGCGTCCGGCATGGTCCCGCAGGAAAAGGTTCTTGGTCTTGGCGCCGGGCAGCGGCGGCACCAGGCGCGCTGCCTCCTCGACCGTATAAACGGCCGGATGATCGCAGCGCTGGTAGACGATGCCATGTTCGGCTAAAAAATCATAAAATGGAGAGTGGTCCATGCGCATGAATCCGGTTTCATATCTCAGGCAACCCGCACCAACCGCCCCTCACCTTGCGGTGGTATCTTTCCGGGAGAAGGAGAGCTTCTGTATTTTATATAAATCGCCCGGAGCAGCGCGGTCAACCGCAAAGCGACGCGATACCCTTCCAAGTAAGTTATCTCATTTTTATGTGGGAGCGGCATCTTGCCGCGACTGAATCGCGGCTGGAAGCCGTAGAATGGCGCCACCCTGCCGCCATGACCAGCTTGACACTGGAGTGGATCTACCGCTATACGAGGATGCATTTTATAGTTGACGATTTCTTCCAGCAACGCAATGCAAACGGAGGTTTCATGGCTGAAAACAGACTGCTCTACCTATCCCAGACCGATGTCGTCGCCACGGGCCTTTCCATGGCCGAAATCATCGCTGCGCTCGAGACCGCTTTCCAGGCCAAGGGCCAGGGCCGCACCGAAATGCCCCCCAAGCCGGGAGTCCATCCCGGCGGCGGCAATAATTTCATTCACGCCATGCCGGCTTACATCCAGGACCTGCAATCCGCCGGGGTCAAGTGGGTGAGCGGTTTTCCGGAAAACTACAAGCAGGGGCTGCCCTATATCACGGGGCTGCTCATATACAATGATGTGGCCACCGGACTGCCCCTGGCCGTCATGGACTGTGTCTGGATCACCGCCAAGCGCACCGGGGCGGCCAGTGCCATCGCCGCGCGTCGGCTGGCCCGGCCGGAGTCCGCCGTGATGGGGATGCTGGGGTGCGGCGTGCAGGGCCGCAGCCATGCCGAGGCCTTCCACGTACTGTTTCCGCTCAGGAAAATCCTGGCCTACGATCAGGATGCCGCAGCGGCGCAGCGTTACGCGGAGGACATCGGCAACCGCCTGAATGTCGAGGTCGTCCCCGTAAAGACCCCGCGCGAGGCCGTGAGCGGCTGCGACATCGTGGTCACGGCCGGCCCGATCCTGAAGACGCCACATGCCACCATCCAGGCCGGGTGGCTGGAAGCCGGCGCTTTCGCGTCGCTGGTGGACTACGATTCCTACTGGAGCCGGGAGGCCCTGGCTCAGGCCGACAAGTTCTGCACGGACGATGTCCCGCAGCTGCGCCTGTACCAATCCATGGGGTATTTTCAAAACATACCGCCGATTCATGCCGATCTCGGCGAGCTGGCCACCGGCAAGAAGAAGGGCCGTGAAACCCCTGCCGAGCGCACCATGACCGCCAACCTCGGCCTGGCCATCGACGACATGGCCGTCGCACCGCTGCTTTATCGTCGCGCCCAGGAAAAAGGCATCGGCACTTGGCTGCCCCTATAAATCCGAGCGCCGGAAAGCGCTCGAATTGATCATCGAGCATCAAGTATCCAGCATTGCCGGCGCGAACACGCCTGGCGGCAATGGAGGGACCTAAGCTAAATGAACAACGACCGAACCTACGACGTCATCATCACCGGCGGCGGCATCACCGGCGGCGGCATCATGGGCAGCGCGACGGCCTATTACCTGAGCCGCATGGCGCCGGACCTGAAGGTGGCCGTGGTGGAACGCGACCCGTCCTATGCCCGGGCCTCCACCACGCTTTCGATGAGCAACGTGCGCATCCAGTTCAGCCTGAAGGAGAACATCCAGATCTCCCAGTACGCCTTCCAGGTTCTCGACGCATTTGAAGACGAGATGACCGTGGAAGACCGCCGGCCCCGGATCTATTTCCATCGCGACGGCAACCTCTTTCTGGTGGGCGAACAGAATCTGCAGGCGGCCCGGCGCGCTTACGATCTACAGGTCAGCCTGGGCTGCCGCGTACAGTGGTGGTCGCCGGACCAGATCCGGGCGCGCTATCCGCTCTACGACACATCGGGGATCGTCGGCGGCACGTTCGGCCCCGATGACGGCCATTTCGATGCCTATGCCGCTTTGATGGCTTACAAGGCCAAGGCCCGCTCGCAGGGCGTGCATTATCTCACGGGTGAGGTGGCGCGCATCCGCGCCGTCGCCGGCCGCACGGACGGCGTGGAGCTGGGCTCCGGGGGCAGCCTGTCCGCCGGATGCGTGGTCAACTGCGGCGGCGCCTGGGCCGCCCAGCTTGCTGAAACGGCGGGGGTGAAACTGCCGGTTGTCCCGGTCAAACGCCAGGTGTTCGCCCTCGATCCGGCCGTCAAGCCGGAAGGCCCGCTGCCCCTGACCGTCCTGCTCTCGGGGCTCTATTTCCGCACCGAGACCGGCGGCCTGATCCTGCTCGGCAAATCCATGGAAGAGGAC
>JALOPB010000210.1 GCA_025454115.1 Desulfobacterales bacterium
AAGATCGTGGATCTCCTGGCGGAGCACGCCGACGTGGTCGTACGCTTTCAGGGCGGCAACAACGCCGGCCACACCATGGTGATTCGGGGCGAAAAATTCATCAATCACCTGGTGCCTTCGGGAATCCTGCAGAACAAGATCTGCGTGCTTGGAAACGGCATGGTGGTGGACCCGGCCGTCCTTCTGAAGGAAATCGATTTCCTGGCCAGCAAAGGCATCGCCACCGGGCCGGACCGGATCAAGATCAGCGAAATCGCCCAGTTGATCATGCCCTACCATCAGCGAATCGACCTGGCCCGCGAAGAGAAAAAAGGCGCCCAGCAGATCGGTACCACCGGCCGCGGCATCGGCCCGGCTTACGAGGACAAGGTCGCCCGCCGGGGCATCCGTTTCGTGGAGCTGCTCGAGCCTGAAACCTTCGAGCGCATGGTCCGCACGATCCTGGAGGAAAAAAACTTCTACCTGCAGAACTATTTCAATGTGCAGCCGCTGGATGCCGAGAGCATCATCCGCCAGTACCGCGGATTCGCCGAGCGCCTGGCGCCCTACGTCACCAACGTGTCGGTCGTCGTCGACGCGGCGGTCAAGCGCCGGCATCGGCTCCTCTTCGAGGGCTCTCAGGGCACCCATCTGGATATCGACCACGGCACCTATCCGTATGTGACCTCGTCCAACACGCTGGCGGCCAACGCCTGCTGCGGCACCGGCCTCGGCCCCAAGAAGATCTCCGATATCATCGGAATCGTGAAGGCCTATACCACCCGCGTCGGAAAGGGCCCCTTCCCCACCGAGTTGACGGATGCGATCGGCAACCATCTGCAGGAGAAGGGCGCGGAGTTCGGCTCCACCACCGGACGCCGCCGGCGCTGCGGCTGGCTGGATGCCGTGATCCTCAGAAACGCCGTGCGCCTGAACGGGGTCACGAGCCTGGCCATCACCAAGCTCGACGTGCTGGACGGGCTCGAGTCGCTGCAGATCTGCACCGGCTACGATTACCGCGGGCAGATTCTCGAGGTCGTCCCGGCCAGCCTCAAGGTGCTGGAGGAGTGCCGGCCGGTCTATGAGACCATGCCGGGCTGGACGGAGACCATCTCCGGGATTCAGCGCTTCAGCCGGCTGCCGAAAAATGTGAAGAACTACCTCCGACGCATCGAGGAACTGACCGGAGTCCCGGTCGGCATCGTCTCGGTGGGACCGGACCGCGACCAGACCATCGTGATCAGGAATCCGTATGTGCGCAAGACCGCTGCCCGGAAACCGGCAGCCCGCAAGCGATAGCAAGAAAACGGGCACTGCCGCGGCAGTTAGGAGTTGACATCCGGCGGCGTTTCTTTTAAAAGGCGAATTTCAGTCGGGACGTGGCTCAGCCTGGTAGAGCACAGCGTTCGGGACGCTGGGGTCGGTGGTTCAAATCCACTCGTCCCGACCAAAATCAATAGATGAATGGGGTCCTGGCAATCCGGGACCCCATTTTTTTTTGACGCGTCACCCGATCAAAATCAGACCATAAAGAGCAGCAAAGGAGCCATGCTTCCCTGCCCCACCGTTTTGCAGATCCCCGTTTCCCCACCCGCATGCTTCGATCAATTTTCCGACGTTTACGCCGAACCCGGACATCGAAGGCCGGGCGATCGCAGGGTTTCGGCATTTTCCATTCGCGAGAACAGCGCAGTTTGGTTGCTCCCGGCAAAAAATCATCTTGCAGGAGCCGCCGGCGAATGCCTTTGAATTGACATGTCCCTGCTCGATTGCGTGCTGTTCGATCTGCGCGGCGATATCGTGCAGCAGCCCCATGATCTCCCGCCGGTCGTCGGAAAACAGGCTGTCGGACGGCACCTCGATTTTAAAGAAAACGGCTCCTTTTGAGGCCTTCATCCATTGCCTGAATCTGGCTGGACCCGGCACATGCGGCGGGCAGCTCGCCGAGAGACCGAAATTTTCACACTGAGGCTCCCGGCACAGGCTTGCAAGGCGATCCTCTATGACGATTCTATCGACGGCAATAACCGCAGCGCCCGCTGCGCCCAGTTGAACCGCTATTGAGATCAAGTCTCCCGCAACTTGATCGAACGGGCTTTCCGGCATCTTGGGTTCGGTCATTCACACCCAGCTTATTAAGGATATGGATTACGTGGCTCGTTACGGTGTAGGGGCTGATTGGTCAGCTCTCGGCGTTCGGACAATTATTCGGATGCGGCCACTATGGACCTTCGCCCGGGCCTCGGGTTGGGGCACAGGTCTTTTATCCAGTTTCGGATGGTAATTTCCGAGTAAGAGCTTCCATCCGGCTTTACCGCATGGCGGACCATTTCGCTATGGTTGATCATGGCCGCGATGGTGAAATCAGGCTGCCTTTCCCATATGCGCTTTGCGATTTCACGGCATTTTTCGTTTACACTCTGAGCATGCCGCAACCGAGCAGATTTGGTCTCGCTTGAAGGCGCCTCTTCAGGATCGCCGAGTGTAGGTGGTTTACGCAGGAACCGATCGACTTCTTCGGCTGGAAATCTGGCGTTTGTCAGAAAGCTGGAAAAATGGCCCAACATGTCTTGTTCTGCCGGCAATTCAAACTCATCCCAATTCGCAGCTCTGATTGATCCAAGGTATGTCCGGCAACCCTGCAGCCGGGCCTGCAAGGGCTCGATGTCATCATGGATCATTCTTTCTCGTTCAGCTCCGCTGAAATCCCATGCAAGTTCATCAAGCCTGGAAAGCTCTTGCTCTAAGTCCGAGATGTATTTAACCATGACATCGGCGGGCATAACAGGCCGCCCGTTGTCATGGTGAGGGGTAAGGCCTTTGGTTATACACCCTTGAAGTATCTCGACATCTCTCAATTCGCCCATCTTCTTGATCTGGTAACCATGAACCCACTCCTGCATTCATCCTCCAGTAATGAATATTGTTTTATGCGACAGGAAAAGCATTACTTCAATTACCACGCGAATCCAGCTGGCGGACATGATTCTACGCAGGATGTGCATCATCCGCCCGGTTTGGCTAAGGGGGTGAATCGACAGGTTGAACAGACTTGGGAATCGTTATCAATTTCCAAGAAATTACAAGATGATAACAAGAATACCGAAGCAAGTCAAAGGGTCTTTTAATCGTGATAAAATAATGTTAGAGTCTGCGCTCGGGAGACCGGAGCCGGTAGCTCAAGATCCGATCATCCCGCTCAATTTCACCATCCACTCCAGTCGTCGAGACTGGGTTTTTTTTGCGTTATGACGGACCATCGAACAAGCTGCTGCACGGCCGATCCGACCAAGGCCAACATCCGCGTGATATTCGCCCTTTGGCTTGTGCACTTCACCGGCGATCTGTACGGCTCTTTCGTCAGTCCACTGCTGCCGGTCTTCGCCGACATGTTTACGCTGAGCCTCGCTCAAGTGGGACTGCTGGCCGGCATCCACCGTTTCCTGATGTTCATCGTTCAGCCCGCGGCCGGTTATTTCGCCGACCACTACCGTACGCGGCTCTTCATTCTCGGCGGGCCGATCCTCTCGCTGGTCTTCATTCCGCTCGTGGGGGTGGCGCCGAGCTTCCTGGCCCTGATCCTGTTCGTCTGTCTGGGGTCGATCGGCCAGTCCATGTTCCATCCGCCGGTGGCCGGCATGATCGCCTCCTATTCCGGACGGCACTTCAGCTTCTGCATGTCCGTCTTCAATGCAGGCGGAACCCTGGCTTTCGGCGTCGGACCGATCGTCATCACGGCCCTCGTGGCGGCCTATGGTCCGAGCGGAACGCTGCTGTCCATGGTCATCGGACTTCCGCTCATCGCGATCCTGTTCAAGATGGTGCCGATGCCTCAGGGCGAAGGTCTGGCCGCCCACGGGTTCATCGGCTCATTGAAGGAAGCCCTGGGCGGGGCCTGGAAATCGATCGCCATGCTCTGGCTGGTGATGGTGCTGCGAGCCTTCGTCAGCCAGGTCTTCGTCACCTTCTTTCCTCTGCTATACGCCCGCGAGGGATATTCGCTGGTATCGATCGGCGTGGTGACGGCGTTGTTCACGATTGCGGGAGCGCTCAGCGGGCTGGTGGCCGGCAGCCTGGCCGACCGCACCCGCTACCGCCCGATTTTTATTGTGAGCCATCTGCTGACCGCCCCTGCCCTGCTGCTCTCGCTGGTTCTGCGCGAGGAGTGGGTCTACCCGTGCTCCTTCCTGTCCGGATTTTTCTCGATGGCCACCCTGCCGCTCGGGGTGGCGCTGGGTCAGCAGCTTGCGCCCCGGGGCCGGTCGATGGTCTCCAGCCTGATGATGGGTCTTTCGCTCGGCATCGGCGGCGTTTTGAGCCCTGTCATCGGCAGCTTGGCCGACGTCTTTTCGCTGCCGACGGTACTGGCCTGGCTGCCGGTCGTGCCGCTGTTGACGGTGCTGTTGTGCCTGCGTCTGCCTGAAAAAGCATAACCGCCACCCGAATCCGCGAAATCGAATCAGGAGGCCCCATGAACGCAACGGATGCTGCTTCCATCAACGGCGCCCAGGCCCTGGTCAAAATTCTCGAGGCCTATGATGTCCACTATGTGTTCGGCGTGCCCGGCGACACGTCCGTGCCGCTCTACCAGGCCCTTTACGAGCGACGCGACGCCATTCGCCACATTCTGGCGCGCGACGAACGCTCGGCCGGCTTCATGGCCGATGTGTACGCCCGGCTGTCCCACCGGCCCGGCGTGTGCGAATGCCCTTCGGGCGCCGGTGCCCTTTATTCGGCCCCGGGGATCGCCGAGGCCAATGGTTCGTCCATCCCCATCCTGCTGTTCACGAGCGGGGTCAGTCTGTCCGGCGAGGGCAAGGGCACCATTACCGAAATGGACCACCATGTGTTCTTCGAGTCCATCAGCAAATGGTCCAACTTCCTCAAATTGGCTGTGAAAATCCCAGAAACCGTGCGTCGGGCGTTCCGGGTGGCCACCTCGGGGTGTCCGGGCGCGGTCCATCTCGCCTTTCCGACCGAAACCGTCGTCGGCCGGATCCCCCTCGACCAGGTTTCGCTGCACGCCGAACCGGAGTGCAAAACCTACCCGTCCATGCGCTTCCGCGGCAGCCCGGATGCGATCACGCGGGTCGCCCGGCATCTGACCGGAGCCAGACGCCCGGTCTTGATCGTCGGCGGCGGCGCCAACCACTCCCAGGCGCGCAACGCGGTGCTGGCGCTGGCCGAGCGCATCAACGCGCCGGTGGTGACCACGATCTCCGGCCAGGGCATCATGCCCGACCAGCATCCGCTGGCGTTGGGCGTGATCGGCGACAACGGCTATCATCCCCACGCCATGCGGGCGGTCGAGGAGGCCGACGTGCTGCTGTATGCCGGCTGCAAGCTGGGGTCGGTGTCGACGGTGCGCTGGACCCTGCCGTCCGAACGGCCGGGTCGCAAGATCCTGCAGGTAGACATCAATCCGCGCATCATCGGCAACAACTATACGGTCGAGGATGCGGTCGTTGGCGATGCCCGGCTGGTCCTGGAAGATATCCTGACCGAACTGGGAAAGGGCGGCCGGCCCGATGCAGAGGGCTGGATCGAGCATCTCAACCGCAGCCGCCATCAGTTCTGGGCCAAAGCCGCAGCGGTCCTGGCCGGCGATGAAACGCCGCTGTCGCCCCAGCGTGTGATCGGGTCGCTCAACCGGATCATGTGCGAGCCGGCCGTCGTCATCGCCGACGCCGGCACGGCCACCCCGTACGTGACCCGCTACCTCAAGCTCAACCACGACCGTTCGCGCTTTATCATTCCGCGCGCCTACGGCGGCCTCGGCTACGCCATCCCGGG
>JALOPB010000211.1 GCA_025454115.1 Desulfobacterales bacterium
GGCTGTGACTTCCTCTATACCGACGTCTGGGTGTCCATGGGTGAGCCCGATGCCGTTTGGGCCGACCGCGTGCGCCTGCTCAAACCTTACCAGGTCGATGCGGCCGCCATGCGAAAGACCGGAAACCCGGATGTCAAATTTCTGCACTGTCTGCCGGCTTTCCACGACCGGCGGACGGAAATCGGCGAAACCATCTATAAGCGGTTTGGCTTGGAGGCCATGGAGGTCACCGACGAGGTGTTCGAATCGCCTGCCTCCATCGTTTTCGACCAGGCCGAAAACCGGTTGCATACCATCAAGGCAATCATGGTGGCAACGCTTGGCGCTTAGCGCGCTAAACGTAATAGAAAGCCGCAGCCAGGAGTTCCAGAAAAGCAGCTTCACCAAATGCCCAAACCCCTAATCTTGATTGCCCTCGGAGGCAACGCTTTGATCCAGAAGGGTCAGGCGGGAACGGCCGAGGAGCAGTTTGCGAACCTGAAACTGCCCATGCGGCAAATCGCCCGCTTATCGCGGGATTACCGCATCGTCATCACTCACGGCAACGGCCCCCAGGCCGGCAACCTGCTGCTGCAGCAGGAAAGCTGCCGCGACGTTCCCAACATGCCGCTTGAGATCATCGTGGCCATGACCCAGGGTCAGATCGGATACATGATCGAATCCACCCTCGATCGGGCCCTGATGGAAATCGGCGTTACGACCGAGCAACTGTTCGTCTCCCTGATTTCGTATGTGGTGGTCGACGCGCGGGATCCGGCGTTTCAAAAGCCCACCAAGCCCATCGGGCCCTTCTACTCCGAGGAGCAGGCCAAGACCCTTCCCTATCCCATGATTAAAACGGACAAGGGCTACCGGCGCGTGGTGGCCTCGCCGCGCCCGCTGGCGATCGTCGAGCACCGCGAAATCAAGCGGTTGATCGAAATGGGCTTCATCGTTATCTGCTGTGGCGGCGGCGGGATCCCGGTGATCCGTAAGGAACGAAAATTCAGAGGAGTGGATGCCGTCATCGACAAGGATCTTGCCAGCGCGGTTCTGGCGAACGAGATAAACGCCGACGCCTTCCTCATCGCCTCGGATGTACCCGGAGTGTCCATCCACCGGGGAACGGCGCAGCAACAGCTCTTGCGTCATGTCACCCGAGCGGACCTTGACGCACGCCTATCGGAAGGGCATTTCCCCGCCGGATCGATGGGCCCCAAAGTTCAGGCCATCCTGCAGTTTCAACAGGCAACCGGCAAGCGGGGAATTATCTGCCATATCGAGGACATTGAGCGGGCCGTCGCCGGAGAGGCCGGGACGGAAGTAGTGTGAACCTAACGGCAAAGAGCATGGCGCAGAGGGCAGAGGGCAAACGCGTTTGATAGATTCTTGCCCTATGCTCTTTGTTCTACGTCCTATGCTATCAATGGCCAGGAGACCCCATGAAACCGAAAAACGTGGTCATCATCGGCGCTGCCGGCCGCGACTTTCATAATTTCAATACCTGCTATCGCGGTAACCCGGACTTCCATGTCGTTGCCTTCACCGCCGCCCAGATACCCGATATCGCCGGCCGCAACTATCCGACAGCGTTGGCCGGCAGGCTCTACCCCAAGGGCATTCCCATATATCCTGAGACGGCGCTGCCCGACCTCATCCGCAAATTCAAGGTCGATGAGTGCGTGTTTTCCTACAGCGACATTTCGTACCAACATGTCATGGAGGTTGCCGCCGTCGTGCAGTCGGCGGGCGCCAACTTCCTGCTCTTAGGCCCCAAAGACACGATGCTTAAGAGCACCAAGCCCGTCATCTCGGTTGGCGCGGTGCGCACCGGCTGCGGTAAAAGCCAGACCTCGCGGCGGGTCATAGAGATCCTGATGGCAAGGGGGTTGAAGGTCGTTGCCGTTCGCCATCCCATGCCTTACGGCGACATTGCCGGCCAGGAAGTTCAGCGGTTTGCTCGAATCCGTGATCTGAAGAAAAACAATTGCACGGTCGAGGAGATGGAGGAATACGAGCCCCATATCGTGCGCGGAAACGTGATCTATGCCGGTGTGGACTATGACGCCATTCTGCGGGCGGCCGAAAACGACCCGAAGGGCTGTGATGCGATCGTCTGGGACGGCGGCAACAATGATTTTCCCTTCTACGAACCTGACCTGCATGTCACCGTGGTGGATCCGCATCGTCCCGGCCATGAGATGAACTACTACCCGGGGAATGTGACCCTGCGGCTGGCCGACGTGGTCGTGATCAACAAGATCGACAGTGCGAGTCCGGAAGGCGTCGACACCGTTCGACGGAACATCGCAGCGGTCAATCCCAAGGCCGTGGTGATCGACGCCGCGTCGGTGCTTGATATCGAGAGCCCGGCGGTGGTAAAGGGCAAAAAGGTGCTCGCGGTCGAAGACGGCCCGACCCTCACCCACGGAGGGATGAAGCTTGGCGCGGCGGTGGTGGCAGCGCGCAAATTCGGCGCATCCGGCCTGGTCGATCCACGGCCCTATCTGGTGGGCCAGCTCAAGGAGACCTTTCATATCTACCCGGACATCGGCACCCTGCTCCCCGCCATGGGCTACGGCGCCCGGCAGATCAAGGACCTTGAGGCCACCATCAATCGAACCCCGTGTGACACGGTGCTCATCGGCACACCGATCGATCTCAGCCGTATTATCAAGATCAACAAGCCCACGGCTCGTGTTTTCTACAACCTGCAGGAAATCGGAAAACCGGATCTGGGCACCGTGCTTGACGCGTTCCTGCGCAAACACCGGCTGCTCCGTAAAAACATCCCCTAAAGACGCATAAAAGAGGCAACCAGCGTGGGCCAAGACCCAAAAGGCCAACCCTTTCACAAATCGTTAAGCACCACAACGTTGCCCGGGGAGCGGCTTGACGGATCAGGGGATAAGATCGTTGAACTGATCGATGTGCATAAATGGTACGGCAACTTTCACGCATTGAAAGGCATCCATCTGCAGGTAAAGAAGGGAGAACGTATCGTCATCTGCGGCCCTTCCGGGTCGGGCAAGTCCACCATGATCCGTTGCATCAACCGGCTCGAGGAACATCAGACCGGGAAAATTTTGGTCGATGGGATCGAGTTGACCGACAACCTGAAAAACATCGCTGAAATCCGCCGTGAAATCGGGATGGTATTTCAGCAATTCAACCTCTTTCCACACCTCACTGTAATGGAGAATTGCACGCTGGCCCTGATCTGGGTTCGCAAGATGCCTAAAAAAGCGGCTGAAGACATCGCTCGGAGCTATCTGGAACGTGTCAAAATACCGGAACAAGCGCAGAAGTACCCGGGTCAGCTATCGGGCGGACAGCAGCAGCGGGTTGCGATCGCTCGGGCCTTGTGCATGAACCCGAAAGTCATGATGTTCGATGAACCGACGTCAGCGTTGGACCCTGAAATGATCCGGGAGGTTTTGGAAGTCATGGTTGAACTGGCCAAGGATGGCATGACGATGCTTTGCGTGACCCACGAAATGGGGTTTGCCAAGACCGTTGCTGATCGGGTGATATTCATGGATGGCGGGGAAATCATCGAGCAAAACGAACCGCAGCGGTTCTTCACAAGCCCGCAGCACGAACGCACGAAGCTTTTTCTGAGTCAGATTCTCTCTCATTAGAAAAGTGACGGAATCAATGTCGACGACTATCTTTTATGTGATCATCGGCGCTCTGGGAACCGGCCTCTGGAACGTCTTCATCTCTTCAGCCTCGCGCCAGATGCACCCGCTGCTAGGTGCGCTGATCACCGAACTGACGGCTTTTAGTGCTGGCGCTTTGATTTTTCTGCCGATGCTGGGCTCCGGTTTTCCCAAAGTTTCGCTCAAGGCCGTGATCATGTGCATGCTGGCCGGGCTCTCCGTGCTGCTGGCCGACTTCTTCATTCTCAAGGCTTACAAGCAGGGAATGCCAATATCCATCGGCGGACCCATCATCATCGGCGGCAGCATCGTGGTGGTGACGCTGATGGGGGTCTTCTTAGGCGAGAAGATTACCTGGCTGAAAGCCGTTTCCATCCTGATGATCGTCTGCGGGGCATCGATTCTGGGCAGCCTTTCGCGCTGAAACCGACTTTTAACCCAACTCGTCTTTACGATTCATCGCTTTCTAGCCGTTTGCCCATGCTGACCACATCATCGGACTTGAACCCGATTCGCCGGTAGAATTCGATCACCCCGGTGTTGCCGGCGCGGATCTGAATGTTGATCTTCGGGCAACCCATCTCCCGCAACCGCATTTCGGCTTCCACCACCATGCTGCGGCCGAAGCCCCGGCGGCGGTAACGCGGCGCAACCGCCAAGTAGTTTAGCCAGCCCCGGTGGCCCTCGTAGCCGGCCATGACGGTGGCCGCCAGCTCTTCGGCGACGCACCCAACCAAGAACAGCTCGGGTTGGGTTTGCAGCTTACGCCGAATGTCTCGATGCGGGTCGTTCCAGGGAACGACCAGGTTGGCTTCTTTCCATAGGTCGATGACGGCGGCAGTGTCACTCGGTTGGAACAGCCTGATTTTCATCGCAGTTGTCATGTTAGGTCCTCACAGAGGACGCCCCGGCAGCGGGTTCAGATCCTTAACCTGTTTCACCCGTCCGATTTCACCGCTTTCCAATCGAACCTTGATACCGTGAGGATGGGTCGGTGATTTTGTTAAAATATCTTTCACGATCCCCGAGGTCAGCTTTCCGGACCGTTGATCTTTCTTCAACACGATCATCACGGATTGCCCGGCTTTGATGTTTTCACGACAGGTTCCGTCCATGGGTCACCTTCCTGCAAATCATCCTGAAATCTAATCACCATGCAGTCGCTCCCTTACTACCATACTTTTTCATGCCGGATAACCCCCTGATGACGGCCGCATGAACAGATAAAAAAATTGCTCTTGACCGCTGACGCGTTTTCGCCGAGAGTCAGGCTGTTTCAAATTAGGAGGACAGAATGGGGAAAGCGCCGGAATCCGAAAACCTGGCCGTTTTTTGCGATTTCGAGAACGTCGCAATCGGGGTGCGGGACGCACGCCATGCGCAGTTCGACATCCGCAAGGTACTGGAGCGGCTGCTGCTCAAGGGCAGCATCGTGGTCAAGAAGGCCTACTGCGACTGGGAGCGCTACAAGGAGTTCAAGACCGCCATGCATGAGGCGGCTTTCGAGCTCATCGAAATCCCGCACGTCCGCCAATCCGGAAAAAATTCGGCCGACATCCGCATGGTCGTCGACGCACTGGACCTGTGCTATACCAAGTCCCACGTGGACACGTTCGTGATCGTCAGCGGCGACTCCGATTTCTCGCCGTTGGTGAGCAAGCTGCGCGAAAACAACAAAATCGTGATCGGCGTGGGCGTGAAAAGCTCCAGTTCAGATCTTCTGATCGCCAACTGCGACGAATTCATCTACTACGACGACCTCGTTCGCAAAAAGCAGGCGCGCAAGCGCCCCGCCCGCAAGATCCCGGCCAGCCGCGGGGCCGCATCCCCCGCCAAGGAACCCAAGGAGGACAAGGATGCCGAGGAGCGCACTCAGGCCGCCCTGGACCTGATCATGGAAACGCTGGAAGCCCTGGCCGAGGAGCGCGGTTCGGAGGAAAAGGTGTGGGGCTCGCTCGTCAAGCAGACGCTCAAGCGCCGCAGCCCCGGTTTTAACGAATCCTACTACGGCTTCCGCTCTTTCAACCGCCTCCTGGAAGAAGCGGCCGCCCGCGGCCTGCTGGAACTCGAGCCCGACGAAAAGTCCGGCGGCTACATCATCCGACTGTCCCATCAGGAAGAATGACCTGGATTTTGATTCGATCTTATTCGCCTGCCATTTCTGCTTTGACAAGTTATATACTTATGAATATTATACTTATGAATATATTAACTGGAGGGAGTCGTGGAATTTATCGATCGCGACGCCGAGATAGCTTTCCTCGAAGGTAAATGGCGGGAGCGCAGCGCCCAGTTGATTGTATTGTGGGGAAAGCGCCGGGTCGGTAAAACCGAGCTCGTCAAGCAGTTCATCCAGGACAAACCGCATGTGTATTTTTTGTCCGAAAGCACCAGCGGACAGGAACAACTGAAGCGGTTCTCGCGGGCCTTGGGCGGTTTTTTTCGAGAGCCGCTTCTGGAAACCCGCGGATTCGGCGATTGGGAGGAAAGCTTTGCCTTTGTCCGCGCCAAAGCGAAGCGCTTGGTGCTGGTGGTCGATGAATTTCCTTATCTGGTCGCGTCAAACCCCGGAGTTCTGACGCTCTTCCAAAAGGCATGGGATGAATATTGGTCCAAATCCAATGTGTTTCTCATCTTGTTGGGATCGAGCATTACCATGATGGAAAACGAAGTGCTCGGCTATCGCTCCCCTCTCTACGGCCGAAGAACGGGGCAGTGGCGGGTTGATCCTATGGAATTCGAAGCCGTCAGCGCGTTTCGCACTAAAAGGCCTTTCGCCGATCGGCTTTCGCATTTCGCTGTCGCCGGGGGCATTCCGGCCTATTGGCTGGCATTCGACCCACGGAAGAGCTTTTCAAATAACTTGGACAACCGAGTTCTGAAAAAAGGGGAGCCGCTCTATGACGAAGTGGAATTCATCCTACGGGAAGAACTTCGAGAGCCGCGCATCTACTTCGCGCTCTTGCAGGCTGTCTCGCAGGGGAAGCGCAAGTTATCCGAAATCGTGAATGCCACAGGCATCCCGCCATCAGCGGCCAATAAATACCTGGCCGTCCTCGCGGACCTGCACGTTGTTGAACGCGAGGTACCCGTTACGGAGGAAAAACCCCTAAAAAGCAAAAAGGGACTGTATACAATCGCAGACGATTTCTTCCGATTCTGGTTTCACTTCGTATTTCCTAAAAGAGCCGAGCTGGAAATGGGGCGGATACCCGAAGTTCGCAAACAAATCATGGAAGGACTGCCGCTTTACCTCGGGAGCGTCTATGAAAAAGTGGCCCGCCAACGGTTGTGCCGCTATTTGAGCGGACGATTCCCTTTTTCGAGGATCGGCAGGTGGTGGGACCGTAACGCTGAGATTGACCTGGTGGCCCTGAATCCTGAACAAAACGCCATTCTCTTCGGCGAAGTCAAATGGAGCCGAAAAGCGGTTGGAACCGACATCCTTGAGGGGCTGAAACGCAAAGCTGCCGGGGTTAAATGGGGAAAAGAAGGGCGGAAGGAACTGTTCTGCGTCTTCAGCAGCTCCGGGTATACGCGTTCCCTTCTCGAACAGGGGAAATCGGAAGGAGTCCTTCTTTTCCAGGAGGACCGATTGATCTCCTTGGACGGTTGATTATATGGAGATGCCCGCCAGCCCTGCCTTGCGGCAGTTTTCGATGTGGTGGCTGCGCATACCGACTGCATTCTCGGCGCGAGGGAGAGGTATTTCCTTCGCTGCCGCGGCATCCTTGCGCTCGGCGCATCCGGAGGTGATGATGGTCATCAGCCGCTGGAGCGTACGACGGTAAGCTGATAGATCGTCTACGAACGGGATCTCACAGGGGGAGAGATAGTCGCCCGCCAGCAGGTATGATTCGGCCCGGATGGCCATGCAATCCGGGGCATGCCCCGGGACCAGAAACCCTTCGATGGCGAGGTCGCCGATGTTGAACCACCCGCCGTCGTCGATTCCGCGGACGTCCGCCGGCCAGGCGTAGCCCCAGGGGCGCTCGACATACCACTGCGAATCGTATTCCCGAGCCTTGTTTAGAGCATCGGCCGCCAAGCCGCCACCCTCGCGGATGGATTGCGCCAGCACAGCGCTGGTATAGAGCGGCACGCCGGGAAAGATCCCGTGGCCCACCACGTGGTCCCAGTGGCTGTGGGTGAAGAAAAGAGCCTCCAGCTTCGCCCGCCTGGGAACCAGTCCGGCCAGCTCTGAGAGCTCTCGAGGAAAATAGCCAGGGTCCACCACCAAGCAGCTGCCGGCGCTGCAGATGACCGTGCTCGTCATCTGCCAGATCCCGCTCAACCGGACTTCGACATGAACATCAGCCATTATATCCTCCATCCGTAGACTGCCTCCAATAATAAGATACTGGATGCTGGATGCTCGATCCTGGATGCCGGATAAGATAAGATCTGATCCGGCTGCCGGATACCCTTACCATTACACGATAGCGATATCGCTTGATTTTGAAAAATTCGCAACTTAAGATGGCAGTATCCTCTCCCAACGGTTGCGCGCATGCACCCCTTACAAAGAGAAATCTACCGCAAGATGACGCCTGAGCAAAAGCTGAAGGTATGTTTGGCATTGTATCATTCCGCTTATGCGCTCAAGAAAGCCGCCATAGAAAAGCAGCATCCAGACTGGGAGGAAAAACAAATCCTTCACGCAGTTAAAAAGGCTTTTCTGCATGCCGTTACCTGATTTTTTCCTCATTTTTATCCACCGTCTCAACCTGACGCGGTGCCCTTACATGATTACCGGCGCTGCGGCCAGCATCATTTACGGCGAGCCGCGGCTGACAAATGATCTCGATTTGATTCTCGACTTGAAGAAAGCCGATGTCACTGGATTTACACAGGCGTTTCCGCTGGAGGAATTCTACTGCCCGCCGGAGGAGGTCATTATCCTGGAGATCGGGCGCCCGGCGCGCGGCCATTTCAACCTAATCCACCACGAAACCGGTTTCCGAGCGGATGTTTATCTGGCAGGCAGGGACCCGCTGCATCGCTGGGGCTTGGCGGATAGAAAATCCGTCCAGGTGGAAGACCAGGCGGTTTGGGTGGCGCCGGTTGAGTACGTGATTCTGCGCAAGCTGGAATATTACCGGGAGGGTCGGTCCGAAAAGCATTTAAGGGACATTGCCGGAATGCTTGAGGTGTCAAACGACCAGATCAACATGAGTCGGCTGGAGGAACAGATCGCCGAACGGCAGCTCCAAGAAGAGTGGCGGGCGGTGAAACATTTTCGAGAATAAGGGTCCGTCATTTCTCGAAAGGCAATGTCGCCTGTTTAACGGGCTTGCCATAAAGTT
Source organism: Desulfobacterales bacterium (assembly GCA_025454115.1). Lineage (GTDB taxonomy): Bacteria > Desulfobacterota > Desulfobacteria > Desulfobacterales > SpSt-501 > SpSt-501. The sequence continues at coordinate 8,948 of JALOPB010000211.1, forward strand.
CGGGGCGACGATCTGAAAAATAAGGGTTTACCTGCCGGCCCTTTGGAATGGCAGATGGGTCGATATCGGCAACCAGCAAGGCCGGGTCGGTGCCCGCCCGCGCCAGATCCTGACCGTCGGGGCCGACGACGCAGGAAAGCCCGCAGTAGGCCAGCCAGCGTTCGGCTGACGATGCCAAACGGCTCGATCAGCGCCGTGGGCACGGCGATCAGCTCCGCGCCGGCCAGCGCCAGCGCCCGCACGGCCTCGGGGAACTCCACGTCGTAGCAGATCAGGATGCCGACCTTCAGGCCG
>JALOPB010000022.1 GCA_025454115.1 Desulfobacterales bacterium
TTCATGGTATCAACTTAATATCTGGTTATTGTTGATTAATCAGATTTATAAGCGTATCAAAGCAAAAACCGTGCAACTATTGAACAAAAAATGTGAAAAATTTTTTTTACGTAAAAATTCAGGGTGTTAAAACCGATATAGGCAAGAGATGCCAGCCTCGATACATATAAAGTTGATTTCCAAAATTTGGGTAATTTTATTCACAATGCCTAAAAATGCCATAGCCGCAAATATGACTCAGTTGGTTATCGCAGGAATAAACACCGCACGTTGCTTGGAGGAATAATTTGGGAAATCGGAATCGGAGATGCGAGATCCGTCGTTTTTCAGAGGCGAAGATGAGTATAAAAATTAGCCGGTTAACCTCTATTTGAGCGGCAACACCCAGCCCGGCACACGCACATCCGCAGGCAACTGCGCATCTGGTATGAAACACTTGATGTCGATCACGGGGGAGCCGTCCCGGGCGTCTATGGAATCGATCATAATACGGTCCTCTTCGATGGCAGTGGTGCGGCAGCATGTGAGGCCGATGAGGTTGGGCCTTTTGGGCGAGTGAGTTGCGAAGACACCGGTCAAGGGATTGGCCGGGTTGTTGCGCGGGTGCACTCGCAGGATACGACGGAGTGCAATTGTATCGTTTTCATGAAACCAATAAAATACCTGAATATGAGAAAAATCTTCAAGCCCCATCATGGCCTCACGGTATGGGCTGAAGATTTCGATCCAGGCTGTGTCGCTCTTTTTTCGGACAACCCCCACGGGATGAATTGTGTAGGATTCAACCATTGCGCCCTTTCTTCCTAATAGGGATCTGGGGGTTTAAGCAAATAAATCCTGATTGGGTTCACTCGATTTTTTTGGCATCTCAAGCCCTCGGCTCCCTGCACGCCTCAGTCCTCCTGCAATTCCCTGATATTGGCATAGAAAGCCAGAATATCCGGATTGCTCAACGCGTCTCTGTTAAGAACGGGCTTCCCATCAATAACTTTCTTGACCGCCATTTCAACCTTCTTCATATTCAACGTGTAAGGGATTCCCGGCACTGCGACGATCTTGGCCGGCACATGCCGCGGGGAGGCGAGCGTGCGAATGGTCTCGCGGATTTTCTGCTTGAGGGTCTCTCCAAGCGTCTCGCCCTCGGGCAACTGCACGAACAGGATGACGCGCACGTCGTTTTTCCAGTTCTGGCCAATGACGACACTGTCGACGATCTCCGGCATCAGCGCCACGATGCTGTAGATTTCAGACGTGCCGATGCGCACCCCCCCGGGATTGAGGGTTGCGTCGGAACGGCCGTAGATCACGACCCCTCCACGCTCATTGATTTCGATAAAATCTCCGTGCCGCCAAATGTTCGGGTACACGCCGAAATAGGCGCCGAAATACTTTTTCCCTTCCGGATCATCCCAGAAGTATATCGGCATGGAAGGGAAGGGTTTGCAGCAAACCAGCTCCCCCTGCTGATTGATCACCGATCGGCCTTCCGAATCAAAGGCGTGGACGTCCATGGCCAGGCCGCGGCACTGCAGCTCGCCGGCATAGACAGGTCCCATCGGGTTTCCAAGGGCGAAACAGCCGTTGAGATCGGTGCCGCCGGAAATGGACGCGAGCTGGAGATCGGACTTGATGTGTTGGTAGACGAATTCAAATCCCTCAACCGAAAGCGGCGATCCGGTAGACAGGATCGCCCGCAGCCGCGCCAAATCGTATTGTTTGCCTGGTTTGACACCAGAAGCCATAAGAGCGCCGATGTAGCCGGCGCTGGTGCCGAACACCGTGATCTTTTCATCCTGGGCCATCTCCCACAGCACACCGGGATGGGGGTGGAAGGGGTTGCCGTCATAAAGGGATAGAGCGGCGCCCACGGCGAGAGCGCTGGTTAGCCAGTTCCACATCATCCAACCGCAGGTCGTGAAGTAGAAGACCGTGTCGCGGCGGGTGAGGTCGGTGTGCAGCATCAGCTCTTTCAAGTGATGGATGAGGATGCCGCCAGCGCTTTGCACCATGCACTTTGGTAATCCCGTGGTGCCGGAGGAGTACATGATGTAGAGGGGGTGTTCAAAAGGCAACTGCTCGAAGTCGATTTCCAGCCCCGATTCCGGGCATCGAAAATCCGACCAGTGAACACCGTTCGGGAGACCGCGGATGTCGGAGGCCGAATCGGTGTAGGGTGCGACCACCACCCGTTCGACCGTGCGCAGTTCCTTTAAAATATCGGCCATGCGCGGTAGAGAATCGATTTTCCTGCCTTTGAAAAAATAGCCGTTTGCGGTGAAGATCACCCGCGGTTGGATTTGCCCGAACCGATCCAGCACTCCCTTGATGCCGAAGTCCGGCGAGCAGGAGGACCAGACGGCTCCGATGCTCGCTGCCGCCAGCATTGCAATCATGGCCTGCGGCATGTTGGGCATGAACCCCACCACCCGGTCGCCGGGCTGAATCCCCATATCGCGCAGGGATCTGGCGATGCGCGCCACCTCGTCGTAGAGCTGGGCGTACGTCATTCGAATGCAGGATTGCCCCTCGCCCTTGAAAATCAGGGCCGTACGCTCGTCCCGGTACCGCAGCAGGTTTTCCGCAAAATTCAGGCGCGCGCCCGAGAACCACCGTGCACCCGGCATTTTCGCAGGGTCGTCCACCACCTCCTGATAGGGCGCCGAGTGGATAATTCCGGCAAATTCCCACATCAATGCCCAGAAATCGTCAATGTGATCGACCGACCACCGGTAAAGGAGAGGGAACTCCTCGAACGTACGGTTGTGCCTGGCGTTGACGAGCTGCATGAAGCGGTACATGTTGGACTGTCGAATGCTTTCTTCCGAAGGCTTCCACAACATCTTCGACATCGCTGACCCTCCCCGGCGCTATTTTCGTAAGCTGCGCCTCAGCCTTTCAATTTGTCCAATATTAAAACCTAGTGAGTTTTAGAAACAATAAAAATTATTCAGAAAATATTTTTACTGCTAAATGACGGGGGCAGTCAAGCTTATCAACAGATTGTCTTGCAGACCAGCGAGGGATGTGAGATACCGGCCCCAACCCATGTAATGGATAGTCAGGAGGAAATTCCATGCGTTATGTCGAGCTCAGATCCGACACGATGACCCGGCCAACCCCTGCCATGCGCAAAGCCATGGCCGACGCCGAGGTCGGCGATGATGTTTTTGGAGAAGACCCGACGGTCAATCGCCTGGAGGCCACGGCAGCGGAACGGCTGGCCAAGGCGGCTGCCTTGTTCGTTCCTAGCGGAACCATGGCAAACCTGGTAAGCCAGATGGCTCACTGTGGCCGCGGTGATGAAATGATCCTGGGCAGTCTGGCCCATAGTTTTTACTATGAACAGGGCGGATCCGCGGCGGTCGCCTCTATTCACCCGCGCACCGTACCGAACCATCCGGATGGCAAACTCCCTCTGGACGTACTAGAAGCGGCCATTCGCGGGGATAACATCCACTTTCCCCGAACCCGGCTCATCTCGCTTGAAAACACTCACAACCTCTGCGGCGGAGCGCCGCTGGATCCGGTCTACTTGCGTTCGGTGGGCGACATCGCGCACCGCCACGGGGTGAAGCTGCACATCGACGGAGCACGCCTGTTCAACGCTGCTGTGGCGCTCGGCGTTCCGGCGCGCCAGCTGTCAGTTGAAGCCGACTCGATATCCTTCTGCCTCAGCAAGGGTCTGGCGGCGCCGGTGGGATCGGTCGTCTGCGGCAGTACCGAGTTCATCCAGGCGGCACGGCGCGCGCGCAAGGTTCTGGGCGGCGGGATGCGCCAGGCCGGCGTGCTGGCAGCAGCCGGCCTGGTGGCTTTGAATGAAATGGTGGACCGGCTGGCCGAAGATCACGCCAATGCCCGCCGGCTCGCCGATGGGCTGGCTGGAATTGCCGGACTGAAGCTGGATCCCGAACGGTATATCACCAACATCATCTACTTTGATGTGGTCAAGCCGGACTTGAATGCGACGGAATTGGCCGCCGCCTTGCAGAAGGAAGGGGTGCGCATGCTCGCTTCGGGACCCCGCACCTTGCGCGCCGTAACCCACTACGAAGTCACGGCCGTCGATATCGAGTACGCCCTTAGCGTCATGGCAAAAGTCATCAAGTAGTGTAAATAACTTATCCGAAGAAACTGAATTTAATGCTTAAAACTGCGCTGCCCCGTGAACACCATGGCGATATCGGCCTCGTTGCACGCTTCGATGACCTGGTAGTCGTTTTCGGAGCCGCCCGGTTGGATCACTGAGCGGATGCCCTCCCGGATACCGACATCCACCCCGTCGCGGAACGGGAAAAAGGCGTCGCTCACCATGGCGGCGCCGATCAGTCCGCCTTTCTCCTTCGCCACGCGGGCATCGATCTCGGCCCTTTTGTCGGGATCCTTCATATCATTGAACGCGATGCCGTGGGCTTCGAAACAGTAACGGTCGGCGAGCTTGCGGTAGGCCTTGTCGCGCGCGATCTCCGCCACCCCAACCCGGTCCTGCTCGCCGGTACCGATGCCCACCGTCACCTGATCCTTCACGTAGATCACTGAATTCGACGTCACGCCTGCTTCGACGAACCATCCAAAGAGCAGATCCTCGTATTCCTCCGGTTCGGGAACCCGTTTGACCCGGTAGACTCTGCCCTTGTATTCGCACTCGGCGACCTTGAGATCAGCCGGGCGGCGGGTGACCGGCACGAAGGACCATTGTAGGATCTGACCGCCATCGATCAGACTCTTGAACTCGACGAAGGGCTGCCCGACAAAGCCCTGCAAGCGGGTCATGTTAGCGATGCGCATCACCCGCAGACTTTTCTTGCGGGCGAAAACATCCATCACGCCCTCCTCGAAGTCCGGCGCCACGACCACCTCGGCATATTGCCTGGCGACCGCTTCGGCGGTGACTCGATCGACAGGCCGGTTGCAGGCGATGCAACCGCCGAAAGCCGCGACACGGTCGGCCATGTTGGCTTTCACATATGCATCCACGAGCGAATCCGACCGCGCCACCCCGCAGGGGTTGTTGTGCTTGACGATCACCACGGTCGGCCGATCGGTGAAATAGCGCAGAATGTTGAGCGAGTTGTCCGCATCGGTGATATTGGTCTTGCCGGGGTGTTTACCGGATTGCAGCAGTTCTGTCTCCGAGGCCAGGTACCGTCCCGGCTGGATGTTTTCAACTTGCCCGAGAAGGAGGTTGCCGTTGACCAGCTTGTAAAGAGCCGCTTCCTGCCCTGGGTTTTCGCCGTAACGCAGGCCTTTCTCGACGCCGTCGATGACCCAGCTGGCTTTATCGTAAACCAGGGTCTGTCGGCGAGCCCCATCCACGAAGCTGACTTCCACGCGTGGCGGGAAGTGATCGTCCATGATGGTGCGGTACATTTTCTTGAAATCTTGGGCCATGGGGGTCTCCTTCTTCCAACGAACTCTAAAAAACGATCCGATCCAAACCGCCCAATTTTAAAGCCGGTAGCACGCACGGACCTCGGCGACGGTTTGGCCGCCGAGGTAGTCGGCGATGGTGCGGTCGTATTCAGCGGTATGCGCGAATGCTTTCTGCGCCAGGCGGAAACGCAGTGCGAGCGGCAGCTTTCCGCCGTTGGCTTTAAGTTCGGAGAGGACTGAGGGATAGTCGGCTGGATCCACCACCGGAGCTACCCGAATGAAGTTTTTGGCCGCAGCACGGATCATGCACGGGCCTCCGATGTCGATGTTGCCCCGTGCGTGCTCCAGCGTTGTCCCGGCCCTGGCTATCGTTTCGCGAAACGGGTAGAGATTGACCACGGCCATATCGATGGGCACGCTCTGCGTGCGCCGAAGGTCGGCTCGGTGCGCTTCGTTATAAGTCTCCGTTAATAGACCCAGATAGATTTTGAAGTCCAAGGTCTTGACCAACCCGCCCTGGGTTTCGGGTTGGCCCGTGTAGTCGGATACCTGAGTGAGCATACGACCGGCGCTGGCCCCCAGGATCTTTTCCAGGTGAGAAAACGTCCCGCCCGTCGAAAAAATGCGCAGGCCCGGATTGATACCGACCAACTCCGGTACCAACTCGTCAAGACCCCGTTTGTCCGAAACACTTATGAGCACCTGTCGGACCTCGACGCTTGCATCAATTCGTTCAACCACATTGATGGTCATACCCAGCACCTCTTTCTATCGTCTGAATACAAAGCGTTACCGTTGGGCTAGAAATCTGAGAGCAGATGACGAGCATGCCGAAAGCTTTATATCACTTGTTCAGGGGGTTCAACCTAAAATTAGCCCCTCCCGCTCGCGGAGGCGCCGAATTAAATTTCCTAAACTTTTCATGGGATCCAACCGATGACAGTCATGATGTGAATTCGATCGGACGCTGATATGAAAATCGGCGAAACACCAGCCCCGTGAAAAACAGATCCTACATACTCGTCAGAAGTTCTCAAATCAGATACTACCGGCGAGTGCCGCTTTACTCTGAGACAGCACCGGAAATTTTCCATTTATACAAGCCAACCGGGATGGAGATCAATGAAATCCGCGCGGACGAGGGCATGCGTCCGCGTCTATATATCCAGCAGTCCGACCGTCTGGAGGCGATCCGCGAAGTCCACAAGGGCTTCAACCAGGACATCGCCCGCAGCATTGAAACCGGCGACGTCACTACGGTCAAGTCAACGCTTTGCGATCTAGTGGCTGAAACCCTGGCGGAGCCCCGGGCCGGAATGCTTCAGGCGCTGCCCGGTACCATGGATATTCTCGTCAGCGGGTACTCCAAGCAACCCTCCATCTTGCGAACCTTCGCCACGATTTCCAATAAGGATTATTCGACCGTCATTCACTCCGTCAATGTCATGGCCTTGACATTGAGCTACGCTTTTTTCACCGGCCTTTCCCTGCGCGAGACCAAACGGTTGGGACTGGCAGCCTTATTGCATGACGTCGGCAAGACCGAGATTCCATCTGAAATCCTCTCCGCTCCGCGCAAGCTGACAGCGGAGGAGTTCGAGATCATCAAGTCCCATCCGGCCATCGGGAACCGGCTGATCCGCGAAATCAACCGGCTTGGCGACGATATCGCGTTGGGTGCCCTTGAACATCATGAGAAACTGGACGGCAGCGGCTACCCCCAGGGAATAAAAAAAATCTCTTTCTGCGGTCAACTGATCGGCATCGTCGACTGCTATGAGGCCCTGACAAACGAGGAACGCCCCTACCGCCGCGCCCGAGACCCGATGGACACCCTGAAGCTGCTTAAGGAGGACGTGGAAGCTGGAAAGTTCAGCCGCCGCCTTTTTGAAAAATTTTGTTATAGCCTGATATGATCTCCGCACCGAATCACCGCCGCTGATGCGGCGCCCGATCCTGCAACTTCACCCGGTCGAACGGTATGTAAATTCGCCTTGCATCGACCGGAGCCACAGGCATGTTGACATAACCGTTCATTTTTCTTAAAATTACCTATAAATACTGAATATTTCTAAAAAACCACCATTCAAGCGCTGTGGCTTGCTGCTCGCCGTCATCATCCTCTGACTCCATGGAGATGCGCTTTACAGAGCGGCAACTAGTTTCTCCCGCGACGGGGTTATCCATGTACAATGCCTATTTCGGATTTCGCGAGAAACCGTTCAAGCTGGTGCCGAATCCGGAATATCTATTTCTCAGCCGAAGCCATGAAGAGGCACTGGCGCACTTGAACTATGCGATTTCTCAGGGTGATGGTTTTGTTGAAATCACCGGTGAGGTGGGAACCGGAAAGACCACCCTGTGTCGGGCCTTTCTGGAAAGTCTGGATGACCGGACCGTTGCCGCTTACATTTTCAATCCCAAGCTGGGCCCGAAGCAGCTCATGCGAAGCATCAGCGACGAATTCGGTGTCCGATATGACACCGACGACACCAAGGATCTGATCGACAAGCTCAACCATTTCCTGCTTCAGAAAAAGCAAGACCGCCAAAAGGTCATTATCCTGATCGATGAGGCTCAGAACCTGAGTAAGACGGTGCTCGAGCAGCTGCGGCTGTTGTCAAACCTGGAGACCAATAAGGAAAAACTGCTTCAGATCATTCTCGTCGGGCAGCCGGAACTGGCAACGATGCTTGATTCACATGATCTGCGCCAGATCGGCCAGCGCATTTCAATGCGCTACCAAATTTCTCCGCTGAACTTAACAGAAACCCAGGAGTATATTCAGTACCGTCTTAACATTGCTTCCCAGAGACGATTGCCGCTTTTCGACCCCGCCGCTATTCGACTAATCCACGCTTATTCGGCAGGTATCCCGCGGGTGATCAATATCGCCTGCGATAGAGCCTTAATAGCAGCCTTTGGCGCCAATCAGCGCAAGGTGACCCGTCGGATCGCCAGGATGGCACTGTCCGAGATGGCCCTTCGGGGCCGCACGCCCAACACCGGCCTGATGGACGGTCGCAAGGCGCTGGCGCTATTTGTGCTGCTATGTGCCGTCGCGGCGGCCTTTCTCTATCACAAGCCCGTGGGCGACGCGTTGCGGGCGCGCTTCAAAAATCCGCACCCCCCCCATGCGTCCGATCCTGGCAGCGCGGTCTCCCAGGTTCTGGCCAGTTCGACTCCCCTACGGGCTGAGCCCGGAGCCGAGACCCATGCCGGAACGGACGCAGCATCCGAGCGAGCGTCTACCGGCCAACCGGTGGAGGCCGCCGGGACCCATGCGGTCGGCTTACGGCTTTCTGACGTTTTAAAACAGCTGGACGGACAGGAGTCACGTCTGGCTGCATTCAAAGAAGCCCTAGATGCCTGGGGGACCATCGCAGAGACGAAGCCGTACATAGAAGGCCTCGATGACGATTCAACCTTTTTCAACTTGTCCGCCAAGGCGGCCGGCTTCTTTATTCAGCGGGTCGAGGCGGACCTGGACGTACTGCGCAACCTCAACATGCCCGCCATCCTTGAATTTCGAATCGGCGCGAAACGGCCACCCGGTTATCTGGTCCTTTCCGGAATCAGCGGAGAACGGATCTTGCTGAGGGGAACCGGACAGCCGGCTCTGGCCGTCGCTGCCAGCGAAATCGATCAGAGGTGGTCCGGCGTCGCGTACATTCTCTGGAAAAATTTTCTTTCAATTGAGGGAACGATTCCAGGCAGCGCACCGGCGGATTCCATCGTGGCATTGAAGATGCTTCTGCGCGAAATCGGCTATAGAAATCTGCCTCTCAGCCGCGAATATGACCCGGCTACGCAAAAGGCGATTGAGCAGATTCAGGACAAATACGGGCTTCCGGTCGACGGGGTTGTGGGCCCTTTGACCAAGATCGTCCTATATCGCGAAGGGAAATCCTTCGAAATCCCCCGGCTGGCCAGCCGATGAACGCAGGGACTCCGCCGGACCAAAAGACGGTGACACGATCGGATTTCATCCAACAACCGATTGTGTTACACTTCACTGCGCACCGGACGATCTCGGGTCATGGCAGCTATGAACTAAGCGTAAGCGCCGGACGTTTCGGCGGCCACAAGGAATACATCATTGAGCTCAATCCTAAAAGCCCTTAGAAGAGTCGAAGAATCCGGTCATGCCGGAGAAATTCTCAACCCGCCATCCTTGCCTTACTCGGTGTCTTCACTTCGTCCGCATTGGACGCGAGAGGGGTGGTTTTCAGCCAAATATCGTGCCTATCAGCTATCCGTCGTGATGGTTATGGCCATCGCCGCAGCTGTCTATTTCGGGTGGGGATCCGATGACACTCAACCGCTGACCACCAGCCCCACAAAAGAGATTCGCGCCCAATTGCCTCCGAGGCCTCCAGACCCTTCTCCGAAAGCGGTTTCTGCGCCGGTTCGCACCGTCCAACCCAAACCCGTCTCGCCCCCTCCGCAACCGCTTGAAACCCCTACAGCCTCGCTCCAAGCGCCCGCGCAGCCCCATTCTGCTTCTCCCGTGCAGGCCCCGCCGCCGACCAGTCGTGTGCGCCCGAGAGAAACGCCGGCCGTTCCGTCCGCCGGGGTTCGGCCGTCTCCGGCCCGCGGCCTACCGCCATCTTCCGAGCGGCCCGGCACCGACCGACCTTCACCTGCACCGCCTCGCACCCCTGAAGACAATTTAGGCCGCCTGGACGAATCCAAGCTTAAGGTTATGGCGATTGCCTGGACTCCGGAGCCTTCACGGCGTCTAGCCGTGGTTAACGGCCATATCGTCAAAGAAGGTGAATCGGTGGAGGGATTCAGTGTCACCCAGATCCGCAAAGACGATATCATCGTCAACGACGGCGGCCGCTCCTGGCGGGTGGAGCTGAACCTAAAGGGTCAACCATGAACTCGCCGATAGCGGAGGATTACCCGGTAGTAGTCGATGTGCCCGTGGCCTGGGGCGAGATGGATGCCTACGGTCATGTAAACAATATCGTTTATTTTCGCTACTTCGAAACCGTTCGTATGGCCTATTTTGAAAGGCTGGATTTTCCGGATTTCATCAACCGCAACCCGTTGGGACCCATCCTGGCCTCGACGTCTTGCCGCTTCCGAGCGCCGCTGGTTTTTCCCGATCACGTTTCCGTCGGTGCCCGCGTCGCTCGTATCAACGAGGACCGCTTTGTCATGTTTTATGGGGTCTACAGCCACCGCCTCCAGAAAGTCGCTGCCGAGGGAGAGGGCGTTATCGTCTGCTTCGACTACCGCGAAAATCGCAAAGCCTCGCTTCCCGAAGCGCTGAGACGAAAAATCGCTCACCTGGAAGGTACGGTCGGAGCGACCAGGCTTCGTTCAGACCATGTTGATCGGTCGCGACAACAAACTTGACCCCCCTCGCCTATTCCGATAGTATCGCTGGAATTTTAGCCTGATCGTCCCGATCCGCCGGATCGCCGGGCAGGCCCCCCTGAAGCAGGCAAACTGACTCTGGGCGTTTAGAAGAGAGGTTGTTTTAGAGCTGCGTATGGCTGAGTTCCTTTGTGCGGTGGGTGCGAAATGGCGGAGATTCTCAGCCTGCTTCGACCCCGCCACTCGACGCGCGCTGGCGATGACGGTCGCATGGTTGGTCCTCGTCAACCTCTTCGCCGTGATGGCGTTCAACCGTTTGAATCTTGCTCCCGACACCGCTTTCGAGTGGATGTCCGCGGGGGCCGTCAGACCGGTTCCGCAGAGCTGGGACGTCATCGATCTGCACAATCGCTGGGATGCCTACTGGTATCTCACCATTGCCGAAGGCGGCTACGACCTGCGCGGCGAGAATGATATCTCCAACGTCGTCTTTTTTCCGCTTTATCCGTTCATCGTGCGAATGCTGTCGCCGGTGGCGGGTGGCAATCTGGTATTGGCGGGATGGATCGCGAGCAGCCTGTTTTTGATTCTGGCGGTCGGCATCTTGACGCGTCTGACGCGGGAGTTTCATCCAGAGCTTGATCCGGTCCTGCCAACCCTGTTTCTGCTGGCTTATCCTGCAGCCTTCTTTCTGAATGCCGTATATTCCGAATCGCTTTTTCTGTTCCTTTCTCTATCCATGATTTTTTTTGCCCTCAGACGCAATTTTCTTCTGGCGAGTGTCTGTGCCGCATTGGCGTCGGCCACCCGAATCGCGGGCGTGTTTCTTTGCGTGCCTCTGCTGGTCGAATTCATACAAGCCAGGGGTTGGCGGTCACTGTTGACACGCCAGGCATGGCCCTTGATGCTGGCTCCGGCCGGAGCGCTGGTCTTTTTCGTTTACCATTGGATCGCTTTCGACGATTTTTTTCTTTATCTCAAAGTCCAGCGTCTTTATGGAAGAGACTTCAACATTGAGGACTCGGACTATACGATTCGCAGCAACCCCGACTTGATCAACACGGCCTACGACTCGGCTTTTATATTGGCGACCATTCTCATGGGATTCATCGCGCTGAGACGGTTCCGACTTTCGTATGGTGTTTATATGCTGGTCTCACTGGCGGTCGTACTAGGCAGCGGGACAAGCCTTGGCATCGCCCGATATTCCATGGTGCTTTTTCCGATTTATTTCATCGCGGCCGGCATCCGTTCAACCGTTGGCCGCAGCGCATGGCTTTTCGGCTCGGCGCTGCTGCTCGCCCTCAATATCATCTGCTTTGTGAATCATTATTGGGCCGGCTAACACTCCACGCGGATTTGAAAGAGCTCGATCGAACATAATGAATACTTCCTCTGACAACGAACGGACGCGCCGCGATCCCCAAGCAGACTCTGATCAGCTCGTCAGCGTGGTCGTACCCGCGTTCAACGAAGCGCAGAACATTCCCCTGCTTTACCGGCGGGTCGCCGAAGTGCTGACTCAAGCGGTCTCCCGGAACTGGGAGTTGATCTTCGCCGATGACGGTAGCCGCGATGCCACCTGGTCCGTGATATGCGCACTAGCAGCAGACGATCCCAAGGTTCGGGGCGTGCGGTTGTCACGCAATTTCGGCCACCAGTATGCTCTCCTGGCCGGCTTGGAAGCCGCTGGGGGCGATGCCGTGATCATGATGGACTGCGACCTGCAACACCCGGTGGAAATGGTCCCCATGCTGCTGGAGCGCTGGCGCTCGGGTTTCAAGGTGGTGAAGACGATGCGCCAGGACAGTTGTGAGATCGGCTGGTTCAAGCGCTGGACATCGCGCGCCTTCTACCGGCTTTTTTCCGTGCTCAGCGGTGTAAACTTGCAGCCCGGCCTCGCGGATTTCCGGCTGCTTGACCGTCGCGCGCTCGACGAACTGTTGCGGTTGAGAGAGGAGGGATTGTTCCTGCGCGGGCTCACCGAATGGATCGGTTTCCCATCCTGCGTCATTCCTTACCAAGCCGGCCAGAGGGCCTGCGGCCAGTCTCAATACAGCGTTAAGAAGATGGTCCGGCTCGCCTGGAACGGTGTGAGCTCTTTCTCCATCACACCGCTGCGAATCGGTATTTTGATCGGATTGATCGGCAGCCTGGTGTCGCTCCTCAGCATGCTCTATGCCTTTTTCGGAAAAATCTTCGGTCGGGGCCTCGTTCCGGGATGGGCCTCGACGTTAATGGTCATATCGCTGCTTTTCTTCCTGCTGTTCGTCTACCTCGGCGTTCTCGGCGAGTACATCGGCCGCATCATTGTTGAGGTGCGGCACCGGCCCCGCTTCATCGTCTGCGAAACCAGGGGATTCGGCAAACGCACCCGCATTCCGGATGACATCCTCAGGCGCTAACCCGGTCGACAACATGACCATCTCCGCATCCGGCCCGGCTATCCGGTTGATCGTCAACGCCGACGATTTAGGGGTATCCGAGCGTGTCAACGAGGGCATCGTCCTGGCCCACCGTTCCGGGATCGTCACCGCCGCCTCGCTGATGGCGGTGGGCCGCGCCTTCGATCATGCCGTGCAGTGCTGCCGCCGAGTCCCCGAACTGGACGTGGGGGTCCATCTGACTCTGGTGGCCGAGAAACCCCTGCTGCAAAGAACGTCTTCCCTGAGCGGTGACGACGGCCGCCTGCCTCCGAGCGCCGGCGCCTTTCTGCGACGCTGCCTGGCCGGAGCCATTCGGATGGCGGATATTCAGGCGGAGCTCTCCGCTCAAATCGAACGCGTTCTGGATCACGGGCTTCGACCGACCCATCTAGACAGCCACCAGCATGTGCATGCCCTTCCCGGAATTGCCCAGCTGGTTTTGCGGCTCTCGACCCGCTATCACATCCCCTTCGTGCGCGTCCCGGTCGAGGACCCGCGCATCGACCGACCGCTGAGCATTCATGCCATGTCGCGCTGGACCGGTGCCATGGCGCTTCGGGCGAGTTGGACGGTGGCCCGCCTTTCGGGAGCCCGTGGGGCGGAATGCCGGCGGCTGCGCTTTTTGGGGTTTACGGAGGGAGGGCGATTAAGTGAAACCCGCTTGCATCGGTTGCTCCGGACACTCCGGCCGGGTCGGACCTATGAGCTGATGTGCCACCCGGGGTTGGCACCGGAGGAACCGGATCTGCAAAATTGGAACTACCGCCACGAGGAAGAACTCCAGGCCCTCACCAGCGCCTTGATTCGGGCGGAAATCACCGGTCGCGGCATCCGCTTGGACAGCTTCAAAAACATGCTGTAGTCAGCTTTTTTGCGCGACGAAGAGATAGTGGCTGATCCAGGTGGCGGTCGGCAGCGGCCGCTCCTCGATGACGGAGAATCCGGCCGCGACGATCGCCTGCCGATAACCTTCGGGGGGTTCGAAGTGCGGTCGGTCGCCCCGGGTGATCCCGAACACCCGGACGGAAAGCGCTTCCTGGGCCATGATCGCCCAGTGCTTCCAGCGCGGCCGATCGACGACTTCCTTGACGATCAGCCGTCCGCCCGGCCGGAGAGCTCGTGAGCAGCCCTGCAGGATCGCGCTCCACGCGTCTTTGCGAACCGTGTACAACACATCGACAATCGAAACCGCATCGAAAACCGACTCCGGAAAAAGACCCAGGTCAACGGTGGAAAACACAACGCCCGGCGAAGCGGTCCGTCGTGCGGATTCGATCTTGGCCGGATCGTGATCGGTTCCGTAGATTTTCAGGGCGCGGCGCGACGGATCCCTGGCCAGCAGATTGATGAGCAGCCCGTGGCCGCAACCCACATCCAGCAGCGCTCCGGTCGTCGGGAACCGGTCCATGAGCGGTTGGAACGGACAGGTCAGGGCGCGCACCACGACATGCAGCCGCGCCAGCAGCCCCTCGCCTTCATAAGCCTTCCAAGCCGTTCTTACGCTATTCATGTCGTTCAAACATCGCCCAGTATTGCGCGCCGACCGGAAGCCCGAACAGTTTTTCTTCAATTCCGGCCAACACCTTGAACCGCAGCCAGCGCGGAGGCAAGAGGTTCACATAGGCATGTTGAATCGGCCGGAAATCGCTTGCTCGAAACAACGCGTTCGTCCGGTTCAGCGTCAAGAGCCGCGCGTCGCCGTCGAAGGGGCACATTTTGACAAGCAGGCGGGTGACCGGATTGAACGGATTGTGCTCCCAGATCACCAGTCTGGATGCGGGCTTCATCCGATCCCGCAGGGTCTGCGCCGTGGCCGCCCGGTCGATGGGAGGAATGTGATGGAAGACATGGCAGCTGATCACGAAGTCGAACCGGAGGTCGGCAGGCAGCTCCTTCCAATCGCTCACCAGGCAAACCGGATCATCTCCCGCCAGGTCCCTGGCCTCGTTGATGGATTCTACCGAGGTGTCAAAGCCGTAAAGCCTCAGCCGGCCGTTTTCCGCCAGATGCCGCAACGAACTGAAACCCAGCAGGGATTTGAGCATGCGGCCGTTCCCGCATCCGAAATCCAGATAGCAAAACTCGTTGCCGGCGTATCGCTCCGAAATCCAACGGCCGACGCCGGCGGCCCGCTGATGGATAAAGTCGGCGCTATGGACGCCCGGAGGCAGGCTACGGTCGTGAATGCGCTCGTAATCGCGCGCCACCTGGTCAAAGACGCTTTTGGACATGCTTCAGCTTCCTGGGGTGCTCCGATGGATCGGCGCACGACCGGCGCCAAACGAACGACACCCTCATCGTGCATTTCCGCCGTTGAATAGTTGAAAGGTCGTCAAGAGTCAATCATTGAACAACAGGGTATTTTTCCCTCTCCCACCCGGCGATCCCTTGACGCAGGTTATAGATGCGCTTGAACCCGTTGTCGATCAGTATCTTGGCGGCGACGGTGCTGCGGTTGCCCGTGGCGCAGTAGATCAAGACATCCTTGTCCCGGTGCCCCGCAATTTCCGTCCAGCGGGCCTGCAGCTGCTGGAGCGGAATCAGAACGGAGTCCCTCAGATGCCCGCGGCTGTATTCGCCCGGTGTGCGCACGTCCAGAACGAGCGGCGCGATGTTTCGGATCAGCTCGGCGGCGTCCTTCGAAGCGACTTCACGGTAGCTGGCCTGCTGGTAGTCGACGACGTTGAGGAACCCTTGCGACGCTCCCAGCGAGAAGCGGAACGCGCCGGAGCGTTCCATCTTGAAGTATGGGGCTTCGTCGATGGTCCCGGAAAGCCTTTGCTCGATGGAAAAGGCGGGGATCGAAAGGACCGTCTCGTTCTTCGGATCGACAAGCTTGAACTTGATGTAATCCCCCCGGTAAACGGTCAGGTTCACCTCGCGGCCGGCCGCAGCGACCTCCAGCACCCGAAATCCTCCGATGATTTCGCCGGAGGGGGTGTTGGGTGTTGGAGCCGTCTGCGAAATCACGCGTGATGGGCCCAGCAGAATCAAAACCAGCGCCGCCACCAGGGGAATAAAAAGAATTCGCTTCATTTTTTCTCCGGACTGAAGGCTCGGTTAACCTCTGCCGGCTGCCTTTTTGTAGAGCGGGGAAATTTCACGCAAGGTGGTCACGACCTGCTTGAGGGATTTCAGGAAGCGGGTTACGTCGGACTCGGTGTTGTCGATGCCGAAGGCGATCACCAGCGTGCCCTGGGCGTCGGCGTGGCTCAGGCCGATGGACAGCAGCACATGGGAGGCCCGCAGGGAACCGGTCGCGCAGGCCGAGCGCGTGGAAACCCCGATCCCCTCGTCGTCCAGCATGAGCATGACGCTCTCACCCTCGATGTAGCGGATCGAGGCTGAAACCAGATGCGGCAAACTGTGCACCGGGTGGGTGTTGATGATCACTTCGTCGAGGTAATTCGGCAGCTCGCGCAGAAACAGGTCTTTCAGTCCTTTCAAATAGGCATGGCGCCGGTCGATGTCGCGCGCGGCGATCTCGGCCGCCTGGCCCATCCCGATGATGCCGATCAGGTTCTCGGTGCCGGCGCGTTTGTTGTTTTCCTGCACCCCGCCGTCCAGGATCGGGAAAATCTTGACGCCACGCCGGATGTAGAGCCCCCCGACGCCGGTCGGGCCGTAGAAGCTGTTGGAAGCAAAGCTCACCAGATCGGCTCCGATCTTTTTAACATCGAACGGCATGATGCCGATCGAATCCACGGCATCCGTGTGGAACAGGATCTTCTTCGCGCGGGCGATCGCAGCGATTTCCTCCACGGGTTGGAGCGTGCCGGTCTCGTTGTTGCTGTGCATGACGGAGATCAGGATGGTCTCCGGGGTGATGGCGTCGGCCACGTCCTGCGGCCGCACCCGGCCCTGTTCGTCCACCGACAGGCTGGTGACCGTAAAGCCATCGGACTTCAGGCGGCGCAGGCTGCGGATGACGGCATTGTGTTCGATATTGGTGGTGACGATGTGCTTGCCCCGGTCGGCGTTGGCCATCGCCACGCCCTTGATGGCATGATTGTCGGCCTCCGTACCGCCGGCGGTGAAGACGATTTCTTTCGGCGCATCGGCGTTGATCAGCTTGGCCACCTGCTCACGGGCCCGCTCCAGCGCGGCCGCGGCCTCCTCGCCGGCCCGATGCTGGCTGGAGGGGTTGTGGTAGTCATGCCGGATGGCCTCGATCATGGCTTGCTTGACTTCAGGCAACAGCGGATTGGACGAAATATGATCCAGGTTGATGTATTTCATACGACAGCGCGCTCCTCTTCCTGCATCGGCATCAATGCTCTTCCTTGAGGTCATGCTGGCAGGCCTCGCAGAAGGTCACTCCCTCCTCGATTTCCACGTCGCAGTAAGGACAGTAGCACGTGTCGCCGTGTGAATGCTCGTGCTCATCCTTGCGCTTGAGCTCCGGCCGCTGGATGCCCGCCTTGCGGTCCTCGTAGTCCTTTATGGCCATCTGCAGGGCGTCTGCGCCTAGATTGGAGCAGTGCAGCTTGTTCTTCGGCAGCCCTTCCAGGGCTTCGGCCACGTCCTTGTTGGTGATTTTCTTGGCCTCATCCAGGCTTTTACCTTTGGCGATCTCGGTCAGCATGCTGGAAACCGCGATGGCCGACCCGCACCCGAACGTTTGGAATTTGATGTCATCGATGCGTTCGTCCTTGATTTTGAGATAGATGGTCATCATGTCCCCGCACAGGGGGTTGCCGACTTCGCCGACGCCGTTGGCATCCTCTATGGTGCCGACGTTGCGGGGGTTGCGGAAGTGATCCATCACGACCTTGTTGTACATCATGAACTCGTCTCCTCTTGCGCTAAGCGTTGCGAATTTTGCGAAACAATAAGCACGCCAAGGTGTTAGTAAAGCGTGAATAGGCTTATAGCCCGATTTCAGGCTGTTTCGCAACCATCTTGAAAGTCGGCGTCTGCCCCCGGAGAGGCATCCATGCCAGGGCCGGGGATCGGTTCGGCTGCAATCGCCGCCATCGAATCACCGACTCACCGAGTTTGACTTCCGGGAGATATCCGCATAATGATTATAGGGAATTCGGCCTCGGGTTTCGCCTGCCTGAGCCCAGCCACTCTTGGCCCTTGGAACACGATAAGAAGCACCCGCGCGGTGGCAACGACGATCGCGCGCCGGATCCATCCACCCTGAACGATTTCCGGATATGGCTCTGACTTCGCGAGCTAAACGGCGGTTGCTGGCAGCGGCCGCCCTGTTATTTCTGCTGACCGTGCTCGTCGTGTGGGGGCCGACGATCTGGGTCAACCGTCCGGAGACCCGAGATGCCATTCAGCGCTATCTGAGCACCGCCGTCGGCGGAACGATCGCCTTCGACCGGATCAAGCTATCGATTTTTCCCAGGATTTGCGCATCGGTCGAGTATCCGCGCCTGGATCTGCCGGATCGCGTCACCGCCCGGGCCGCCGAGATCGACCTTTGCCTGCAGATGCTGCCCCTCCTCCGCGGCCGGGTAACGGCCGATTCCGTGCACATCCGGTTCCCCGAAATCGACCTAACGGCATCCGGAATGCCCGCACCGGCAGCCCGCGCCAACCCGGCCGACATCCTTCGCTTCCTGGCGGAAGCGGCCGGTCGACTGAAACGCCTTCCCGAGTCCCAAATCGAAATGAGCGGCGGTCGCTTGACGCTTTCCGGGCCACGGGGAAACCGGTTCGAATTTCACGGCGTGAACCTGCGCTGGTTCCATAACGGCCCGGACGTGCAGTGGGTGATCGAGGGCAGGTCCGATATTTTTGCTTCGTTATCCTCGGCAGGCCGGCTGGACACGGACTCTCTCAAGGGAACGGCCACACTCAAAGCCGCCGATGTCCAGGCTCATCGCATTTATGCCTGGCTCAGACCGGAGGATTCCTTTCTCGTCCGGGAGGCCCAGGTCGATCTCGACCTGGCCTTTCAATTGGACAGCGCTGAACAATTGAATGCGGCAATTCGCGCGAGGGCGCCCACGAT
>JALOPB010000212.1 GCA_025454115.1 Desulfobacterales bacterium
GAGGCGGTGAGGGTCGCGTGACAGCTCCAGAAAAAGAGAGGCATCGAGCAGGTCGAAACGCACGGCATCGCCCAGCACTTGCCTGAGCCAGGTGCTCTTACCCGTGCCCCGCGGCCCGAACAGAAAGAAAGACCGCTCGGGGCGGCTCAGCAGCCGAGGAATGGGTGTAATTATCATAATGCAATTTGCTTGTTGTTATGTAAAATTACAATGCAATCTTACAACAAGCCTTGCAATAGAATCAAGCTGTTTTCCGGAGCGGCACGGTAGATCAATTGGGCTCTTATTATGGTTTCGAATCGCTGTTGCAATCGTATGCGCTGAGCCGTATATTAAAAATCAACCATCTCTGAAACACGCTTCCACGCATCTCTTTCGTGGGTTTCTTTCGTGTTCCAGTGTTTGGGCGCAACTTTCAATTCCCGGTCGAATATTTAGCCTTGCCAAAAGGTTCCGAGAGATGAAAATCGTATCCATCGCCGTCAGCAAGAAAAAAGGCACGCCCAAGACACCGGTTGAGGAAGCGTATCTTGTCAAAGAACACGGCCTTGAAGGCGATGCTCATTCCGGGCCCTGGCACCGGCAGGTGAGCCTTTCTGTCTTCCGAAAGCATCGACCAGGCCAAGGCGCAGGGTCTGGACGTGAATTTCGGCGACTTCGCTGAAAACATCGCAACGGTTGGAATCGACTGGAAAACCCTGCCTATCGGCACCCGCGTCCGCCTGGGTGCACAGGTGCTGCTCGAAATCACCCAGATCGGCAAGGAATGCCATAACCGGTGTGCGATCTATTACAAGGCCGGCGACTGCATCATGCCGCGCGAAGGGGTGTTTGCCCGCGTGCTGGAAGAAGGCCCCATCCGCTGCGGCGACCCGATTGAAATCCTCTAAAGTTAGCCTCCCCTCAAACCGATATTACCTGTGCAGGTTAGTTGAAAGAGATCCAGGCCCGGAGGGCCGGGGGTTAATCCATCCACCCAGAAGGGGTATTCCGTGTTCGTCATCATTGGATTTGTGGTCGTTCTGGTTTCGGTTCTCGGAGGATTCTATGAGGCGGGCGGCCCCTTCATGGTCCTCATCCAGCCGGCCGAATTCCTGATCATCGGCGGAGCGGCGTTGGGGGCGCTGCTGGCTTCGGCTCCCAAAAACGTCTTGCAGCAGATGCTCGCGAAAACGATCGGCGCGCTCAAAGGCGAAACCGTCACCAAGGCAACGTATCTTTCGGTCCTGAGGCTCCTGTACGAGCTGCTTTACATGGCGCAGAAAGAAGGCCTGATCGCCCTGGAAAAGCATATCGAGACCCCGAAGGAGAGCTCCATTTTTTCAAAGTATGTCGACATCTTGGCTCACAACACACTCATTTCCTTCATGACCGACACCTTCCGTATGGTTATCATCGGCGGGATTGCTTCGCACGACCTCGAAACCCTGATGGAGAGCGACATCGACACGCATCACGCCGATATCAAAAAGCCGAGCATGCTCCTTTCGAAAATCGGCGACACCATGCCCGGTCTCGGCATCGTAGCGGCGGTGCTCGGTATCGTCATCACCATGCAGGCCATCGACGGCCCGGCCGGAGAAATCGGGAAAAAAGTAGCCGCCGCACTCGTAGGGACCTTTCTGGGCATTCTGCTGTGCTACGGGTTCATCCAGCCGTTGGCGTCGAACCTCGACATCGCCGGTGAAAAGGAAATTCAGGTTTTCGAGGTGGTTAAGAACGCGATTGCAGCCTTTGCCCGAGGGTTCAGCCCGCTGGTCTGCGTGGAATTCGCCCGGCGCAGCATTCCAGCCGAAACCCGCCCGGAGTTCCCCGAAATGGAAGCCCACGTGAAGGAAAAGCAGTGAGCGACGGCGAAAAAATAGTCATCAAGAGAGTCAAGAAGAAAGGCGGCCACGAGGCGCATCATGGCGGTGCCTGGAAGGTGGCCTACGCCGATTTCGTGACGGCGATGATGGCGCTTTTCATCGTGCTGTGGATCGTCGCCAACAATGTGACCATCCGCGCTTCGGTGGCCGACTATTTCAGGGACCCCGGGGCCATGCACAAAACCTCCTCCGGCGTGCTCAGCGGCAACCAGACGATGAGGCCCTTTTCGGAATCCCCTCCCCTGCAAGCGCCATCGAATCCGCATCGGACCCCACCGTCGGACGAGAAGGCCGGCGGGCCCCAGCAGGCGGAAGTGGAGAAGCTCCGTGAGGAAGGTGAAAAACTGATCAAAGCCGTCGCCGCCATTCCCGACCTGGCGAAATTCAAAGACCAGATCCAGATCACGCTCACCAAGGAAGGGCTGCGGATCGAGTTGATCGAACAATCGGAAGGACTTTTCTTCGACATCGGCAGCGCTCGTTTGAAGCCGGATGCCGCCCAGCTGTTGAAGTTAATCGCCTCGCGGATCGGCCACTTTCCCAACGATGTGGCCATTGAAGGGCACACGGACAGCCGCCCGTATGTCCGGTCCGGTTACAACAACTGGGATTTGAGCTCCGACCGCGCCAACGCGGCGCGGCGGGTGCTTGAGGAAAACGGCATTCGCGAAAAGCAGATCACCGGCGTCAACGGGTATGCAGACCGGCGATTGAAGAACCCCGCCAAGCCGCTGGATTTTTCCAACCGACGAGTGACCATTCTGGTTGCCTATTCCGTCACGGGTGCGACCGGTTCCCAATCCGTCGCACCGGCCGCCGGGCCCATTATCCAACGACCGGGCTTGCTCGGTAAAAGTTGATGGCCTGCTATAAGTTCGTTAAAGTAGACGCCCCTTTTGACTTCTTTGCGTTCTTTCCAGTATAGTCCAACCAGCGCCTTTGCCGCCTTGCTTGCTCTTTAATCCTCGCTGCTCCTGACATCCACGCCAGGTGCGCTTATGTCATCGCCGAAGTGACAGGAGGACCCCACCATGATCCCCCAACGACTGGAAGCCTGTTTGCGGGGCGTGATCCCCGAAGCCATCCTGCAGAAGAGAACCCGCCGCAAGGACGGCCGCTGCCATCTGGTGCTGGACTACCGGGACGAGCATCTGCTGGCCCGGATGGGCATTGTCTGCGACGCGCTCGGTCCCAAGCTGGTGGCGTTCATGTGGGATGAAACGTCCGCCGATGAGATCGGCGGCTACCTGGTGGTGGATAATCTGGCCATGGGGGCGCCTTCAATGGGCGGCATTCGCATGCTGGCCGCGATTACGCCTGCCGATATCCATAATCTGGCGCGAGGCATGACCCTCAAGAATGCGGCCGCCCAATTGCCTTTCGGCGGCGGCAAGGCCGGTATCCTCGCCGACCCGACCGGTTCGCCGGAACAGCACACTCGGGTGATTCGCGGTTTCGCACGGCTGCTCCGCCGCTACCGCCCCCTGTACGTACCCGGTCCGGATGTCGGTTCCAACGACGCCGACATGAAGACCATCGCCGTCGAGAACGGCCTGGACGCAGCGGTCTCCAAGCCGGCGGAGATGGGCGGCAACCGGATCGATGAATTGGGCGCAGCGGCGGGCGGTGTGGTCATCGCGCTGGAGCGACTGATCGACCTCATGCCGCGACTGACGGTGCTGTCCCAGTTTGCGCAACTGAAGATGCCTGCGCCCGACGAGGTGACCGTCCTGATCCAGGGTTTCGGTGCGGTCGGCGCACATGCGGCCCGCCTTCTGCGGGAGCGCCTGCCGGCGGCACGCGTGGTCGGCATCAGTGACGTTGAAGGCCATCTGTTCTGCCCGGCCGGGCTTCCCGTGGAGGATCTGTTTGCGCTCTGGAAGCAATATGGGCAGGTTACCGGCCGCTTCTTCGGCGAGCGCATTCAATCCGGGGGGCCGCGTCGTTCCGTCCAGTATTCCACCGACACCAACAACCTCCTGCGGGAATCCGCCTTCTGTTTCGTGCCGGCCGCACCCGTGTTCAACTATTTGGGGGTGCTGCCTTCGGAAAAATGTTCCATGAGCGTCGAGCGCATGGGCGCCTGGTCCCTGATCGTCGAGGGGGCCAACACCTACTCGCCGGACCCGAACCGCAAGGCGGCGCGCACCCGCATGGAACAGGTGGTCTATCGACAGAAAGGGGTAATGATCGCGACCGATTATCTCGTAAACTCGGGAGGGGTCATTTTCGCGGCTCAGGAGCAGATCCTGCCGACGCCGCCGGAGCTCCGGATTCCGGAGGCAATGCTCGGAAATCATGCGGCCGTAGAGGTCTGGCTGCGGGAGCATGCGACCGGTTTTGCCCGGCTTTCCGAGAAACGGTTGGAAGCAGGGGCCGTCTACCGGGAGAAAGCGATCCGCCGCAATATGACCGAGCTGGTAGACCTGTTGGCATCCAACGCGGATCTGCTGCCCTCCCAGGCCGCGGAGCGCATCAGCGTGCGCCGGCTGGCCGAAAGGGAAAGCGAGCGCACGGCTAAAGACATCATGGAGCCGATGCCGATGGTGCCGGTGGACACACCGCTGACTCAGGTTGCGGCCCTGATCGTGCAGGGCCGTGGCAATATCATTGCCGTGCTGGACGGCGACGAAAGGCTTGTCGGCGTGGTCACCACCTGGGACATCACGCGTGCGGTGGCGGAGGGAACCTGCGAGGGAAGCCTGGAGGCGATCATGACGAAGCGGATCATTTCCGCCGGGCCCGCCGCGCGCATTCCGGACATCGTGCGCGAACTCGAGCAGAACCGCATCTCGGCCATGCCGGTCGTCGAAGAGGGCCGGGTGCTCGGCATGGTCAGCTCGGACCTCCTGGCCCAACGCTATCTGCCGCAACTCCTGCGGGCCCAGGACGCCACCGCCGGCAATCGTCCGACGCGATCATGACACTGCGCCGGAGGGTTGCGGAGGCTGATCAAAGGCCAGCTTGACCACTACGAGAGTGGCATCGTCCTCGAATTCGGAGGTGCCCTGAAAGTCTTTGAGGTGCTCCAGGACGGAGTGGGTGATGTCCTTCGCCGGCCGCCGCGCATGGCGTCGCAAGAGGCTGAAGAGGCGGTCTTTCCCGAACATCTCACCGGAGGAGTTGCGCACCTCCCATAGGCCGTCGGTTCCGAGGAGGATGACCTGCCCGTCGCAGAGACTGTTTTTCGATTGGGCGGTGTAGAGCTGGGCAGCGTCGATGCCCAGCGCCAGGCCCGGACCGCCGAGGTTTTCGAAGGTCTCGGTCGCCGGATGGAACAGAATGGCCGGTTCGTGGCCGGCGCGCACCCAGCGCAGCCGTCGTTGCTCCGGGTCGATCTCCACCAGGAACAGGGTTAAGAAACGGCCCGTTTCCGCCATATCGAGGGAGAGCGCCCGGTTCACGTCGCCGACCAGCTCTTCAATAGAGCCCGGATGAACGGATCGGCTGCGCAATAATGCCCGGCTGCTGGCCATCAGGAGCGCGGACGCCGTTCCGTGGCCGCAGGCGTCGCCCAGAACGATGCGCACCGTCGTGGCACCCGGCGGGCTATCGAGGAAATCGTAGTAATCACCGCCGATGGCGTTGCAGTAGATGCTCGCGCCGGCGATGTCCAGGTGGTTCACCCGGGGCGGCGCCGTCGGCAGGAGGTTGCGCTGAACCTCCTCGGCCATCAACAGCGCCTGTTTCATCTGCGCCCTTTCCGCCAGATCTTCCTGCATGCGGTTGAAAGCAGTTGCCAACTCTGCGAATTCATCCCGGCTTCGGACGGCGGCCGGCTGGTTAAAATCCTCCCGAGCCACCCTCCGGAAAGCGGACTGGAGCACGTGGATGGGTCTGGATATGCCCAGTGCCAGAATGAATCCAACGGCGCCGCCGATCAGTATACCACCCATCCCGAGCTCGACCAGCCGGCGGCGCATCTGATTGAGAAATTCCAGCTGTCGGTCCAGGGAGCGTGCGATCAGATAGGCCGGAGAGATCTCACCCGGGTCGTTGACCTTAACCACGATAAAGCGTTCCGGTCCGGCGGGCACCATAACGGCTTGGTTGCTCGGAATGGCCTCCAGCATGCCCCAGGCAGCGGTGGCTTCCGCGGTGCCGCTTTGGGTCGATTCGAACGGCGGGCCGCTGGAAAGAAAGATCCCGGGGGCATCAAAGAAACCGATCGCGGCTTGACTGAGATCACGAATGTTCTTGAGATCCGCAGCGGACCAGACGACCCCGACCGCCACCGTCCCGATGACCTCTCGGGCATGAGCCGGTCCGATGGTGACCGGAATCGCTGCAATCTGCAGAAAGGATGTCTCATGGCGGATAAATCCGAGCGCTGCCCGGCCGCCCAGGCTTTGGCGTACGGCCGAGTGT
>JALOPB010000213.1 GCA_025454115.1 Desulfobacterales bacterium
CGACTACCGCACGTTGTTCCGCGGCTTCGGCCTGGACCTCGCCGATCTGCGCGAATATCAGTACCACGACGACATCCGCCATATCGACTGGAACGTCACCGCCCGGCTTCAGACCCCCTACGTCAGGGTGTACCATGAGGACCGCGACATCACGGCTTGGTTCTTGTTGGACTTGAGTCCATCCGTCAATTTCGGTTCCCGAGAGGTGAAGAAGGGCGGCGTATCAACCGAATTCGTTGCCGTTCTGGCCCGGCTGCTGACCCGTCACGGCAACCCCGTCGGCGCCATGCTGTACGGCGATCATGTGGAACCGGTGATTCCGGCAAGCAGTGGCCGCCGTCATGTGCTCCGCCTTCTAAGCCGGATGCTTTCACGGCCGCTGCCCGCGCGCTCGACTGCGACCAACTTGAGCGATCTTTTCCGGGCTGCCTTGCGGGTGGTGAAACGACGATCGCTGATTTTTGTCGTCTCGGATTTTATCAGTGCACCGGGATGGGAGGAGCCGCTGGCGCTTCTGGCCCAGCGCCATGAGGTGCTGGCGGTGCGGCTCTTCGACCCGTTGGAGTTGGAATGGCCCGATTTGGGCCTGCTGCTCATTCAGGATGCCGAATCGGGTGAACAAGAATGGGTCGACACCCACGACCGCGGTTTCCGCACGCGCTTTGCCGCCATCGCCGAGCGGCGCGAAAGGGACCTCCGTGCGACCTTTCAGAGGGCCGGCGTAGACGCCTTGGAGCTGTCGACGTCGGATGACATCGTCGAGGCGATTCGACGGTTCGCCGATCTGCGTCAGCAGCGACGCCGGGGGTCGGCGGCCGGTAACCTTCCCGCGCATCTGGGGGGGCGCCATGGCGTTTCTGTGGCCTGATTTGCTATGGTTTCTGCTCTGCCTTCCGGTGCTGGTCGGCGCATACCTGATCCTTCTGCGCCGGAGGAAGCGCTCAGCCGTAACATATGCGAGCCTGACTATCGTGAAGGAGGCGCTGGGCGCCCGGCAGAATTTCCGGCGGCACCTGCCGCCGCTTCTGTTCCTGCTGGGGCTGAGTCTGATGATCGCTGCGATGGCGCGTCCCGTAGCCGTCATCACCCTGCCGTCCCAGCATGAAACCGTCATCCTGGCGATGGACATCTCCGGCAGCATGCGCGCCAACGACATCGAGCCCAGCCGGATCGCCGCAGCCCAGGCAGCCGCGCGGGCGTTTGTCTCCGAACAGCCGCGGCACACCCGCATCGGCGTGGTAACGTTCGCCGGGACGGCGGCGGTCGCGCAGGCGCCTACCCAGAATCGCGAGGATATCCTGGCGGCCATCGACCGGTTCCAGCTGCAGCGCGCAACCGCCATCGGCAGCGGCATCCTTATATCGCTGAAGGCCATCTTTCCGGATGCCGACTTCGACCTGCGTGCGGCGAACCCCCGGCGCGATCCTGCGCATGACTCCATGCGTGCGGCGCCGCTGGATCCCCTGCGCGAGCCGGAAAAGCCGGCCTCCAAACCGGTTCCGCCCGGATCCTATCCGTCCGCCGCCATTATATTGCTGACCGACGGCCAGTCGAATGTAGGCCCCAATCCCATCGAGGCGGCCCGGATGGCATCCGAGCGCGGCGTGCGGGTCTTCACCGTCGGATTCGGTACGGCCGAGGGGGAGATCCTGCGGTTTGAAGGCTGGTCCATGCGCGTGCGGCTTGACGAAGAGACGCTCAAGGGCATTGCCGATCTCACCCGAGGCGAATATTTTTATGCGGGCAGCGCGTCGGATCTTAAAAAAGTCTATGAAACCCTGAGTTCGCGATTGGTCCTGGAGACCAAGGAAACCGAGATCACCGCATTGTTCTGTGCGGCGGCGGCCGTGATGGTGCTTTGCTCGGCCCTGCTGTCCGTCCTCTGGTTTAATCGGATCCTTTGACCGCACGCCGGAGCCGTGCGGGCGGAACGAACCCTTCAATGGAGGAGAGCCATCATGAGCCGGAAAATTCTAGTTGCTTTTGACGATTCGGAAAACGCCATGCGGGCCGTTGAGTATGTCGCCGGGCTGTTGAGCAAGGACTGTCGGATCACGCTGTTCTCCGTGGTTCAGGACACCGCCTCCATCTGCGACATGCACAGCCCGGAATTGACGCCCTATTTCAAATCCCAACAGGACTCGTTTTGCGTGCTGGAGGAAAAGAAGAAGCAGATTCTCAGCGCCGCTCAGGTGAAAGCCAAGGCGATTCTGACAGCCAGCGGATTCCCGGAAGGCCAGATTCGTCTTAAGTCCGAGCCGAAGAAGAAGGGCATTGCGCGGGATATCGTGGCCGAGGCGCAAGCGGGCTACGATCTGGTCGTGTTGGGCCGCCGCGGACTGGCGGGGATCCGGGAATTCTTCATGGGCAGTGTTTCCCAGAAGGTTCTGAATCTGGCTCAGGAACTTCCGATTCTGATCGTGAGCTGATCTGTAACAACCGTTTATCAGCGGTTTTTCGTCTTCAGCATCCACTGAAGGATCACGGCCAGAAGAACCAGCCAGACGATCAGCCATCCGACCGTAACGGTGGCGTGCGGCTGCAGCGCTTTCTCGAGATTGAGGCGGAAGGGTGAATCGCCGATTAAGAAGGTCAGGTTGACGGAATCCATCTCGGTTGTCGACGGCAGTTTCAGCTGACGGCTGTAAGTGCCGTCCAGATGGTCGATCGCCGGTTGCCCGAATTCACCGGCCGTTGCTTCCCAGAGAATGAGGTGCGGTCGGCCCGGCCCCAAAAGGTTGCCGTAGTCATCGGCCGGACGCAAGGTGATCTCAAAAGCATCGAACCCTTTTTCCGCGGCAGGCAACCGAATGATGTCGGCGCGGATCTGGTCGGCCTTCATCGCGATGTGCCTTTCGAAGCGTTGATTCCGATCGAACGGGATCCCCTTCGCGGTTCTTCCCGAGGCGTTAAACTCGAAGGCATAGGTGCCGGCCACCGTCGCTCCCTCATACCGACCGGTGTAGACACCGTCTCCGGCCGCCGGATCTCCATGGGTGCCGTCATCGTAGAGCCGCACGGTATCGAGAACGGTGCGTGCGGCAAACGGCTGCTTCCTGAACTCCGTCAGATATATGATTTTCCGCAACAGCGGCGAGAGCGCCTCGCCGTCGCGCGTTTCCGGCACTTGCCCAAGTTCCTCCATGCTGACCCGCGACACCCCCAGCCAGTTTCCGACCGCCGCCTGCGGCCGGGCCACGCGGGCCCAGACCGTTGCCGGCAGGGTCGGCGGCTGGCCGTTCTGAGTGAGCTGGGCCGTCAGGGTGAGAGTTGCACCCGTTCGGGCCGCCGGCATGGCAATGCCGCCCTTAAAAGCGAGTGCCGAGTCGGTCACCACGCTCCACTGATAGGGCACCGGCTCTTTGGAAGACCCTTCCGGTTCCCGGGCCAGCTCCAGCGACCAGGGCCGGCTGGAAACTCGGTCGGGCAGGTTCAGGAAGGCCGAATCGATTTTGACCAGCGTAAAGGTCGGCTCGTCGCGGAAGCTGACGCCGGGAAGGGCTTGGCGGAAGGCGATTTCACGGCCGTCGGAGGCCCGGATGACGAGCCCGGGCCGTTGCTTCAGAGGGCCGGCCCAGCTCACAAATATGGCCAGCTTGCGATCCAGATCCGAAACAAAGAATTCGTGGCGGTTGCGCTCGCCGGGGCGGATCAACCCGGCCGGGTCGGCAGCGGCTTCCAACTGCAAAGCATCCACCAGGATCGATTTGTAGGCGGCCTGCAATGCCGTAGCCGGGTCCCAGGCCAGCGGGTCAAACCCTGCTGCGCTGGTCACATCGTAATATCCTCCCTGGGTCTGCGCAGCCAGCTGCCCCAGCGTATCGTTGGGGACTTCACCGGCTTGACCGAAGCCGATGGCATAGGTCCGAATGGCGTTCGCCGCAAGGTTGTCGATCGCATGACTGATGTCATCCAGACTGGAATCGATCGGACAATTATGAAACCCGTCACTCAAAAGCACGAGTGCCTTGCGGTCTTCGGCGCCGAACATGCCGGCGGCCGTGCCGAGCGCCGCCAGCAGCGGGGTGTTGCCGGCGGCCGTCAAGCCGGGGATGGTGCTTTGGGTTGCGATTGCGATGGTATCCGTTTGAACGGGGGCCATCGGGGTGATGACCTCGCCGACGCAGCCCTGGTAGGGTTGGCGCGGGAAGCGAGCGATCCCGAAAGCCGCCCGGCACGGATTGAAGAACTGCAGCATGTCCAGGAACGGGATGGCCGCTTGTCGCGCCAGCGTCAAACGCTGACGTGCCGGGTCCACTCCGGGGATACCCTCGTGGCTCCAGGTCATGCTGCCGGACGTATCGAACAGCAGGGTGACGGCAGTGTCGGGCGGTTGGGTGGCCGGCAGCGGGATCACGGGTACGCCTCCGGCGAGGCTATAGCCGGTGCCGGGTGCCGGGGCCTGATGGTGAATGACGGTGTAAAGCGCCCTGAAGATCACCTCCGGGTGATGGACCGTGTTTTGGTGGCGGGCGAATTTGTCGCGGGTCTCCGGACTGATAAGAGGTTCGAGCCAGTCGGGGATGGCGAGCGCGGCCGGCTGGGTGGGGATCACGATATCGTCCAGGTTGACGGCATCCGGCGCCAGGTTCCTGGCGAGTACGCGCCCCTGGCAATCGTCGGACGGATCGCTGCCCCCGACAAAATCTCCGTTGTCGGCGGCATAGATGGTCGCATAAAGCACTCCCTGATCCGCTGCAGTGCCGTTCGGGCGGCTGCCGGGCGCTTCGCTGGGATAAAATCCGGGCAGGGATTCGCTGTCGCCGATGGGATGGCCGTTGAGGTTCGCGATGTAATTCACGCTCGAATCCCCGAACGGCGTGCACAGGGAGCTGTAGCCGTTGTTGAGCTGACGTGCCGACGGGTAGCCTGACGATCCGCTCAGCCCCAGCCAGTTGAGACCGTGGTTGGGCGGCGCGATCGCGACGAACTCCGAAACCGGAATCGGCGCGCCCGCATCGTGAAGCTGTTTCAAATAGAGCCGGGTGCTGATGGTGCCCTTGCTGTAGGCGATGATGGCCAGTTTGAGGTCGGGGTTGTTGGGGTCTTTCAGCCGCTGCCGGGCGAGGACCAGATTCACCGCTTCCTGGATCTGGGCGGCGTCTTCGTCGATGGAGCGCTCATGGTCGGCTTCGGCGTCGCCGAAGTGCAAGTAGTAGGGCTCGATGCCCAGGCAGAGATTTTCAGGCAGATCCAAGGTGTGCTTGAACGACGTCAGACCGTCGATGCTATCGTAGAAATTTTTCCGGTAGTTGGGATGCTGGGGGTCCGGGTTCGGGTCATGGCCGTGGACGAAGAGGACCGCGAGGCGATGGCGGGGCGGCGTCAGATCGCTCTCGATCAGTGCGGTGCCGTCGGCTGAAAAAACCGTCACGGCATCCGCCAACAAGGGAAGTGCCAGGCCGGCGATTGACCAGGCAACCAACACCGACACAACTCGCAGCGCGTAGTTCGTCATGGCATGCCTCCTCGGAAATGAGATGAGTGAAGGCGGAACATGGTCTTTCCGGATTCATACCGGAATCTAATTGAATTTGCCACAATCCGTTTTAGTAGACGGCGGTCCGGGCAAGGGCGGAGTGAGAAAAAAATTGTGGGGCTTCAAAGGGCAAGCCGATGGGTTCCCCGGCGGCCGAACGGCCGATCGGGGTCATACCTGAATATGAATAGGGATCGAGCGCACGTCCGGCGTTCGGCTCCGGCGCATTTTTTCGACCTTCACGGGCAAAGGGCCGTCCGGCGTTCGGCTCCGGCGCATTTTTTCGACCTTCACGGGCAAAGGGCTGGGGCGTTGAATCTCCGGGTCACGGTGAGAGTCCACGCGGATCTCAACCGGCCGCCGCTCACGCCGTTGACCTCCACCTGAACATGGGACGGGAGTTTGGCCGATAGTTTTTCCACCACATCCCATACTTGCTCGCGCGAGCAGCTCCATAGGTCGATTGCCACCGAATCGCTTCCAATGGATCGGCTGGCGACGTTTATGGAGAACAACCCCCGCAGGTCCGGGGAGTTTAATTCCCGCAGGACGGTAAAGGCCAGCGAGGCTTCCCGCCGATCGCGCGCGTGCAGGTGCACCATCAGAAATACGATCGGACCCAACATGCAAAAAAACCCTACCAGCAATTTGCCCAAATTCAGCAGCAGCGCATCCATTCCATGCCTCCTTTCGCAGGATCAAGGGATCCGAGCCGGCTCCGGAGAAATTTCCCGGCTGTCGCCGCCGGGCTTCATCTCCAGCAAGCGGGATCGGAGCATCGCGATTCCCGCCTGATCGATCCGTTTGTTGTCAACGATGAGCTCTTTGGTTTTGGGAACAAGCGCCCGCAGTCGGTCTTCGACCAGGCTCGAGCAGACGATCACGGACGCTTCGGCGATCATTTTCTCCATGCTGCCCTTTTTTTCCGCGCACCCGGTAATCACCTGCAAGTGTTTCAGGCCTGCCCGCTGGATCGAAAGTTTCATGTTCTCCGACCCCGACTTCGTGGTGCAGGCAACCCCAACCGTGGTGCCGTCAGGAAGCGCCGTCAGCCGCATCAGCGTGTCGAGGCTGGTATCCACCATGAGAGCGACCACTTCCATTCCGGATCCTTCCAGAAGGCTCTGGACTTCGCGGATGTGGTAGAACGTGGTGATGATCAGGCCGTACCGTTTGAGGCTGGCCGGATCTTTCTTGACGGTCCTCTCGAAATCTTCGACCAGAATGGAATCCACCTGGATGGAGAGCTCCTTGGAAAGCTCGGAGCTGAAGAGATCGAGCTCGGGCCGGCTGCATTCGATGAAGAGGGCGCTGACCCGGCTGGCCGGGCGGGTTCGCACCGGGGCGGCCTGGGTGCGCGCATAAAGCGTCAGAAACACTTCCTCGGCGCTGAAGCCTAATCGTCCGGCTTTTTCGAGGGCGTCGTCCACCACTTCCAGAAGCTTATTCATGTGTTCCACCTTCGTTTTGGACTTCAGCAGCGTAGACGATACAAAGGTTCCCCGCCCCGGTTCGCAGGAAAGCAGCCCTTCCCGCTGCATGTCCGCAAACACTTTCGCCACCGTGTTCCGGTTGACCCGCAGAAAGCCGGCCAGCTGCCGCACGGTCGGCAGCTGGGTTCCGGAAGCCAACTGCCCCGATTGAATCAGATAGACCAGCTGCGCTTTCAGCTGAGTGTGGACGGGGAGCTGATTTTTACGGTTGAGTTTAAAATCCATATAAATTGTCCTATTGACATAGGACAATAGGACAATTCGGATGAGGTGTCAAGGTTTCGTTTGAAGGTCTGCCCCATTGCAATAATCCGGACTGAAATTATTGTGGCATATAACCGTCGCTCCGCGATGGAGCCATGTCGGATTGCGGGATTTGAAGCGAGCTTGCATGGGGCCGGGTAATCGTAGGAATACCCGACGGTGATATGAGCGAAGAGGAGGTCAACCGCCATGAAAAAATGGGCGATCCTGATTGTGGTTGGGTTGGTGATATCCGGCGGTCTGGGGGCATCCGGAGCGCTGGCTGCCGAGGCGACGCGGATGGACAAGGATGAACTTAGGGCCAGGCTCGGAAATGCGAACGTGGTGATTG
The DNA here is from genome assembly GCA_025454115.1 of Desulfobacterales bacterium. Taxonomy (GTDB): domain Bacteria; phylum Desulfobacterota; class Desulfobacteria; order Desulfobacterales; family SpSt-501; genus SpSt-501. Next base: position 7,568 of record JALOPB010000213.1, read on the forward strand.
TCGATGTAAGATCCTATACGGATTGGCTTCTCAGCAGCGACAAGATCAAGGGCGCCGCCCGGGAGAACTATCGAGACTTCGAGGGATGGTACGCCAAATACCCGAAGGGAAAAACCATTGTTTTGTACTGCGCCTGAACGAACGAAGGCTCAAGTGCAAGTCTTGCACTTAAATTCATCGAGAAGGGCTATACGGATGTCTTCGCGCTCAAGGGCGGCTGGGACGAATGGAAGAAAAGCGGGTATCCCATCGAATCGAAATAACGCCGGGTCAGTCCGTTGCCGCCTGGGTTGCTTTTCGAAACGCGTTGACATGCCGGACCAATTTATATAGGCTCAATTCAACCACATTGGATGCCTGAAGGCATCCGACAAGACCCATTTGAATCGAAATAGAGTCTGGCCACGAAGGCCGCGAACACGAACACCGCTGACGGACGATCATGCGGTTGGTGTCGCGGCCTTTTGTTTTTACGGTGGTATCAGAGATTAAAGGCAGCTTCGGATATCGGCGATATGCGCACAAAAATATGTGTCATCGACGGTCAGGGAGGTGGTATCGGCTCCATCCTGATCAAATATTTGAAGGAGGCCTTCGGTGAGTCGGTAGAGCTGATTGCTCTGGGGACCAATGCCATCGCGACGGCCCAGATGTTGAAAGCCGGGGCCAACCGGGGCGCCTCCGGAGAAAATGCCGTGATATGCACGGCGGTATCGGCAGACCTCATCTTGGGACCGATTTCCATAACCTGGCCGAATGCCATGCTGGGCGAGGTAACCACCGGAGTCGCCGCCGCAGTAACTTCGGCCAGGGCCGTGAAAATCTTGATACCGCTCTCCCAGGAGAATATCCATCTGGTGGGAGTCAGCACAGAGCCGCTGCCTCACCTGGTGGAAGCAGCGGTTTATAAAAAGGTCAAGGAGGTATTATCTCATGTGCGAGGCTAATGCCTACATCATTAAAGACGGCCAGGAGGAGCTCTTTTTGGAGTCGGTCGACATCATCGAACCCGATGAGGCGTCTGCAAGCTACCGTCTCGTTACCATCTACGGCGACCAGAAGATCCTAAAAGGTCGGATTCGATATATGAACCTGGTCAATCACAAAATCCTTTTCGAGGCAGAAACCGGTCCGGCCACTTCCAAGTAAGTCAGGTCTTCTTCTGTGGGAGCGGCTTTCCAGCCGCGGCGATCGAGGCTTTATGACAGGCCCGAGGCGAAGGTTGCTGCGGTTTTTCATGGTGTTTGGGTGACGATGCTGAAGGTCGTGCAGCCGGACTGCCGCACGCCGTCCACCACCTTGATCAGGACCCCGACGGCAGCCTCCTGGTCGGCTTTAATTTTGACGCCGATTCCGGGCAGCACGCCGGATGCCGCTTGAACCGCAGCCGGCAGGTCCTCGATCGCAATCGGCTGTTCGCCGATAAAAGTATCCCCTTCGCGCGTCACGCTGATCACGATCGGCTCGTCCGCCAGGGATTCGGCCGTGCTCGACTCCGGCAGCCGGACGCGGATGGCCGAATCCGCGGCGATGTTGTAGGTGATCACGAAGAAGAGCAGCAGGTTGAAGACGATATCCACCAAGGGGGCGATATCGATCCGGCCGTTGCGCCGGCGCCGGCGCTCAAACTCCATGGGGCCGCCTCTCCAAGAGAGCCAGGGCCAGGCTTTTCATGCGCAGAGCGATCCCGTCCAGCCGGCCTTCCAGGAAGTGCAGCGCCACGTGGGTGGGCACGGCCACGAAGAGCCCGGCCGCGGTGGTGATGAGGGCCTCGTAGATCCCCCCCGCCACCATAGAGGGCTCCACGCGGCTGCCGCTGTGGCTGGCGATGCTCATGAAGGCCTGGATCATGCCGGTCACCGTCCCGGTCAGCCCGAGCAGCGGCGCGATGCTCGCGATCAGGCCCAGCACGCCGAGGCCCTTTTCGAGCTCCCGGACCTGCCGGGTGCCGATGAGGGATAGTTGTTCGCGATCCGCCCCGCTGCGGACGCCTTCGATCAGCTCCGCCACTTCGACCGGCTTCTGCGCCAGCAGAGTTTCAAGACTGGCGGAAAGCCGTTTGCGCGCGCCGTAAAATTGAAACGCTTTGGCCAGGATGAGCGCCAGCGCAATCACCGAACACAATAGAATGGGCCACATCAGCGGCCCGCCTTTCACGAAAAAGTCAATCATCTCCGGA
>JALOPB010000214.1 GCA_025454115.1 Desulfobacterales bacterium
ACCACGCTCAGCGGCGCATCCACCGGCAGACCAAGCTTGCTAAGCAGGCCGCGGATTTCCTCCTCCGGGAAGAAGGCGTTTCACACCGGCTCGCGCGTCTTGCTGCGCAACCAGAGGTCCTCCAGTTGTGGGAATTCCGGGGGCAGTATCCGTAACTCGCTACCAGGCGACCGCGTTCGGCGGCAGTCGTCAGCGACTCGGCCCGCTCCTGCAACCGATCGATAGTGATCCGCTTCGAGAGCGCCGACGAGGACGCCGTGATTGCCGGGCTGCGTCAGGCAGGCTACGAAGTAACGATGGATACGGCGGAGAGTTCGGCGCCGGGCTGAGCCGGCATGCAGCACCCGGGGCCGCGGTCACGTCGCGGTTGCCGGGGCGCCACGGCGCCGCGGCCCCAAGCCGCTGCTAGGCCTTTGCCGCAACCGGCCGGACGCCTTCCTTCCTGATTCGTGCGTGCTGCATGAACCACACCAGGGCTAGCAGGGCGAGCGCCGGAATGTAGATCCATTCCTTGGCGGGCCGGTCGGCCACGGGTAGTTCGATCGTAACGATCCTGAAGCCCTGCTCCAGCCCGAGGCCTTCGGAACGACTGCCGAAACGCACCGCGGCGACCTGGACGTCGTCACCCAGGGTCATCAGGGTCAGGCCGATCGCGCCCAGCCGCTCACGGGCATTCGGCGCCGACTGGCCGAGCGGGAGCAGCACGCCCTTCTCGATATCCCGCCCTTCGAGGCTCATGCCCGCGACCCACACCCGCAGGTTTGCATTCGGCGGCGCCTCCTCGACCAGTCGCGTGAGTTCGGTGACCGGGATGTGATCATAGGGATCCGAGACCAGATCCATCCAGAAGCCCGGGCGGAACAGGCTGAACGTCACCAGCAGCAGGGCGACGACTTCGTAGACCTTGTTGCGCGTCAGGAACCAGCCCTGCGTGGCCGCGGCGAACGCCATGCTCGCAATCGTCGCAGTGACGATGGTCATCACCATCTGCACGGTATTCTCGATGCCGATCAGCAACAGCTGCGTGTTGAAGATGAACATGAAGGGCAGGATCGCCGTCCGGGCGCTGTAGCCGAACGCGGTGAAACCCGTCCTGACCGGATCGCTGTTGGCGATCCCGGCGGCGGCATAGGATGCGAGGCCCACGGGCGGCGTGACGTCGGCCATAAGCCCGAAGTAGAAGACGAACAGGTGCACCGCGATGAGCGGGACCAGTAGCCCGCTCTGTGCGCCCAGTTCCACGATGACCGGCGCCATCAGCGACGAAACCACGATGTAGTTCGCGGTGGTCGGAAGTCCCATGCCCAGAATCAGAGAGATCACGGCGACCAGGACCAGCATGATCATCAGATTGCCGCCGGAGATGATCTCGACCAGTTCGGTCATGACCAGACCGATCCCGGTAAGTGTGACCGTGCCGACGATGACGCCCGCAGTTGCGGTGGCAACCCCGATCGCAATCATGTTGCGTGCTCCGGTGACCAGCCCGTTGAGCAGGTCGAGGAAACCCTGCTTCGTCGCGGGGCCGAAGTCCGCCGTGCGCCGGAACAGCACGAACAGGGGGCGCTGGGTGACGATGATGAACATCAGGAAGGTGGTCGCCCAGAAGGCCGAAAGCGCGGGTGACAGACGTTCCACCATGAGATTCCAGATCAGCGCGACTACCGGCAGCAGGAAGTGCAGGCCGGACTTGAGGGTGGGGCCGATCTCCGGCAGGTACTCCATCGGCTCCTGGGGGTCCTCCATGTGGAGCTCGGGGTAGCGCGAGCCGAAGGCCACGATCGCAATGTAGCTGGCGAGCATCAGGATCGAGATGAAGATGAATGACGCGTCGCCGGCCACCGTCTTGATCCAGCCCAGTCCCCAATAGACGATGCCGGCGAGGATGAGGACGCCGGACAAGGTCATCAGGGTGCTGATCAGGGTGCTTTGCCACACGAGCGGCTCGCGCCGCGGCAGCCCCTTCAGGTCGGCCTTCATCGCTTCCAGATGGACGATGTAGAACAGCGCGATGTAGGAGATCACGGCCGGCACGATGGCGTGCTTGAGCACCTCGACGTAGGGAATCCCCACATACTCGACCATGAGGAATGCGGCTGCCCCCATGACGGGCGGCATGAGTTGGCCATTCACGGACGATGCGACTTCGACTGCGGCAGCCTTGTCCGGCCGATAGCCCACGCGCTTGATCAGCGGGATGGTGAAGGTGCCGGTGGTGACCACGTTGGCGATCGACGAACCGGAGATCAGGCCGGTCGCGGCCGACGCGACGACCGCTGCCTTTGCGGGTCCCCCGCGCAGGTGGCCGAGCAGGGCGATCGCGGACTTGATGAAGTAGTTGCCCGCGCCGGCCATCTCGAGCAGTGCGCCGAACAGCACGAACAGGAAGATGAAACCGGCCGATACGCCGACCGCAACCCCGAACACCCCTTCGGTCGTCAGCCACAGGTGGCTCATGCCTCTCGAGAGCGATGCGCCGCGGTGGGCGATCATCTCCGGCATGTAGTTGCCAAAAAAGATGTAGACGAGGAAGACGACCGCGAGGATCACGATCGGAAGACCCAGGGAGCGGCGGGCCGCTTCGAGCAGAAGGGCCATCCCCGTCACGGCAACAGCGAGGTCCGTCGTCGTCGGCAATCCGGGACGGGTGGCCAGTTGCGCATAGAACATGAACAGGTAGCCGGCGCAGGCGGCACCGGCCAACGCCAGGATCCAGTCGAACAGGGGTACACATTCGCGTGGCGAGCGATTGAATGCCGGATAGGCGGTGAAGGCCAGGAAGACGGCGAAGGCGAGGTGGATGGCGCGGGTTTCGGTGCTGTTGAACACCAGGATACCGAACGTGAACGGTAGCGGCGAGGCGATCCAGAGCTGGAACAGTGACCAGGCGAGGGCGACGACAAGCAGGAGCCGCGCGGTGATGCCGGTCGGTTTTCGTCCGCCGGTATCGGCTTCGGCGACGAGCTTGCGCAGTTCTTCCTCGGTGAGTTCGTGGTGTTCGGGCGGGTTGTTCGCTTGATTGCTCGCCATGACTCTAGACTTCCCCTGTTGCGCATTGCGGACTACGCTCGAATCACCTCTGCATCGGATTCAACCGTCGGATGGGTCCATTCGGCCAATGGCCTGGCCGCAATCAGGCACGCCATTGCCAAAATTACCGCGGATAACGAGAAACGGCGTCCGGTCAAACACCCGCCGCCGCGATGCATGTCCTACCGGCATGGCCGACATCCGCAGATGTCGGCCCGGACATTACAGCCAGCCTCTTTCCTTGTAGTAACGTACGGCTCCGTCGTGCAGCGGTGCGGAAAGGCCGTTCTTGATCATGTCGGCTTCCTGAAGATGGCCGAACGCCGGATGCAGGCGCTTGAAGTCCCCGAAGTTGTCGAAGACTGCCTTGACCATCGTGTACACCACCTCGGGCGAGGTCTTGGTGGACGTCACGAAGGTGGCGAGCACGCCGTAGGTGGGAGTGGCGTCAGGATTATTGGCGTAGAGGCCGCCAGGGATGTCGACCTGAGCATAGTACGGCCGCTCGGCCACCAGCTTCTCGACGGCAGGTCCGGTCATCGGGATGAGCTTCGCGCCACACGTCGTGGTGGGATCTTGGATGTTCGCCGAGGGGTGGCCGACGCCGTAGAAGAGGCCGTCGATCTGGTTGTCGCACAATGCGGCGCCGTGCTCGTCGGCCTTCAATTCAGCAGCCAGCAAGAAGTTGGAAAGGCTCATGCCCATCGCCTCGAGCAGCGTTTCCATCGATGCGCGCGTTCCGGAACCCGGGTTGCCGACGTTGAAGCGTTTGCCCTTGAAGTCCTCGAACTTGGAGATGTTGGCTTCCTTGCGGGCTAGCACCGTGAACGGCTCGGGATGGATCGAGAACACTGCGCGAAGCTCAATGTTCGCGCCGGCATCCTTGAATGCACTGCTGCCGTTGTAGGCATGATATTGCCAGTCGGACTGGGCGACGCCGAAGTCGAGTTCCCCGGCGCGTATCGTGTTGAGGTTGAAGACCGAGCCGCCGGTGCTCTCGACCGAGCAACGAATACCGTGCTGGGCGCGGTTCATGTTGATCAGGCGGCAGATCGCGCCGCCGGCCGCGTAATACACGCCGGTCACACCGCCCGTGCCGATGGTGACGAATTGCTGCTGGGCATGAACCGGTGCGGTTCCAAGGGTGCCGACGATGGCAAGGGTAACCGCGATGGCTGTCAGCATTTTCATGTTTATCCTCCACTCGGGTTATGACCGGAAGGTGTCCGCCATGTCGAAGCCGTGACAACCGGCTTCCAGATTCTCCGGACCCACGGATGGTACGGTCCTGAGCGCTAACACTAACCCGCATCGCAAGGCTTTTCCAGCTAGGGATAGCCATATAAGGGTATACCCGGAGTGATGACGGGGCGTCGCCGGAGCGCCGACAAGCTTGTGACCGATGGATGTCCTGTCGGTTCGTTTCCCTACGCTTCGAGTTCAGACTGCGGGTGCACGGGATCGGCTCCGATTGGGATTGGGATGGGATTGGGATAGGAAATCCAACCGCACGGACCCTGTGGCGGCTGCGGCCTGGGGAAACTTAGCATCGAAGGAAGGGGCTCCTACCACTGACGGTTACCACTGCACCTGCTGGTCGAAGACGTACTCGGGTTGCGGTTGGGCCAGGGCGTCCCAGTCGGGTACGGCCGCGACGGGCGGGTCGTCCCAGGCCGGCGGCCCGCGGGCCGGGCTGATGCGTGGCGGCTCGGCCGGCTCGCCGATGTGGTTGAGAATCCGCCGCATCGGGGCGGTCTCAGTGATGAAGGCGATGATGCGCCTGTCGGCACCGCAGTTTGTCCGCATCGCGCCCGTAGGTGGTGGCGGCCAGGCGTCGTGGCGCATGGGGTGCCAGCACGCCATGGTAGCGGTGGCGGTGCAGCCATGGCGGTGGCCAATCTGTTCACAAGGTGGGCGGCGAGGTGGTCGATGAGCTCCAGCAGGATGAGGGACAGCGCGGTACGTCCGTCGCGCGGTGGCTCCGGCAGACGCTAGACGATCCGGTCTGCGTTGACCTGTTCGATCCGCTCAAGGGCGAAGGGCGGGCATGCACAGTAGCGTAGCTGCCGTTCCAGTCCGGCCCGGTCGTGGCTGGCGATGCACACCGAGGCGCCGAGGGAGAAACCGGTATTGACCCAGTCGAGCCTATCGCGGGCCTCATCGGGATCGAGAAGGCTGTGGCGGGAGAACCAGCGCAGCAGGCGGCGGCGTACCTGGTCTTTGATGTGATGGACGGGTGTCGGCTATGGGTCGGCCGGTGGCGAGGTGGGTGAATGTGAGGAATTCGTGACGAAATATTGGTGGAGACAACAGACCGGCTGGGCCCAGGCCGGCCACCATGCCGCCGGAGCGGCCGCCCCCTGCTTTTGCACGTTGCTTCCGACCCGGAAATCAGCGTCCGCGGCACGTCCGTCGATTGGCAGGATGGCGGTTTTCTCTCCGCCGCGCCAACCTGTTTCCGTGCCAAGGATATTGCTTGACCCTTACTGAGTTGGTATCGTCCCCCGTCCTCCAGCCGTCATGCGGGTGGATTTCCTATCCTTTCAAGATAACTTTCAAGATGAGAAACCCTGTGAGCGCGGATTGGGGCGGTGCGGTTGGGGCCGGGGCGGCAGGGTGTCTGCTCATGGCGGCGCTGCTGCTCGGAGGGGGCGTTCAGGGTGCGGAGACCGCCGCGGCCGGGACCGCGGCAAACC
>JALOPB010000215.1 GCA_025454115.1 Desulfobacterales bacterium
GAAGTCCTCTACCCGGAGCCTTTCGGCAATGTCACCGCCGGGGCCGACAAGGACTACCCGGTGGACTACTCGCATCTCAACATCATGGGATATGCCTTGGGAGCCAAGGGGGTTGAAGCCGATCCGGACCGGGCGACGTTTCCAAGCGTCAACACGGAGACGCGCTTCGGTGCCGAACCCCAGGTCAAGATGAAAGTCCCGATCTTCACCGGTGCTCTGGGCAGTACCGACATCGCCCGCAAGAACTGGGAGCATTTTGCCGTGGGGGCCGCCATCAGCGGCATCAGCATCGTCTGCGGCGAGAACGTGTGCGGCATCGACCCCGGCCTCGAGCTGAACGGCCAGGGGAAAGTCGCTAAATCGCCCGAGATGGATCGTCGGGTGCGTGAATACCGTCGTTTCCATGAAGGTTACGGCGACATCCTGGTGCAGATGAACGTGGAGGACACGCGTCTGGGGGTGGCCGAATACGCGATCGACAAGCTGGGGGTGGAGACCATCGAGCTCAAGTGGGGGCAGGGCGCCAAGTGCATCGGCGGCGAGATCAAGGTCAACTCCCTGACCCGTGCCCTGGAGCTTAAAAAACGCGGTTACATCGTCACGCCGGACCCGGAGCTTCCCGCGCACCAGGCCGCGTTCAAGGCCGGTCCCCTGAAACAGTTTGAGCGGCACTCACGGCTGGGGTTTATCGACCAGGAAGGGTTCATGAAGGAGGTCGAGCGGTTGCGCAAGCTCGGCGCCCGGCGCGTCACGCTCAAGACCGGTGCCTATCCCATGCGCGAACTCGCCATGGCCATCCGCTGGTCGAGCGATGCCGGGATCGATTTGCTGACCATCGACGGCGCACCGGGCGGAACCGGTATGAGTCCCTGGCGCATGATGGCCGAATGGGGCATTCCATCGATCTATCTGCACGCCATGGCCTACAACCTGTGCTCACGCCTGGAGGCCCGTGGATTGCCGGTCCCGGATATTGCCTTCGCGGGCGGGTTTTCCGCCGAGGATCATGTCTTCAAAGCGCTTGCTCTGGGTGCCCCTTATTGTAAAGCGGTTTGCATGGGCCGGGCGCTGATGATCCCCGGCATGGTGGGTAAGAACGCGGAGAAGTGGCTGCGCGGCGAGGATGAAGGTCTTCCGAAAAGCGTCTCGCGTTACGGGATGACGAAAGAGGAGATCTTCATGAATTACGAAGTTCTCAAAGAGAAATACGGCGCCGAAGCGGACCAGTTTCCGCTGGGCGCCATCGGCATTTTCAATGCAACCGACAAAATTCGTGTCGGTCTCCAGCAGCTGATGGCCGGCACGCGCAATTGGGCCGTTAAACACATCAGCCGGCAGGACCTCTTCGCGCTGACCGAGGAGTGCGCCAAGGTCACTGGACTTCCGTATGTAATGGAGGCGTTCCGGGAAGAGGCCCTGGCCATCATTGATGCCTGAATTCGAGACTAATTACCGCAAGCACGCAAAGGAGAATTCCCATGCTGGACATATCGAGAATACTATCATCGCGTGACCCGGGCGAGAAGGAATTCCACCAGGCGGTCCGTGAGGTGCTCGAATCCGTGGCCCCGGTTCTTGAGCGGCACCCGGAGTATCGCCGCGAAGCCGTTCTGGAACGGCTGATTGAACCGGAGCGCGTCATCCTTTTCCGGGTGCCATGGATGGACGACCACGGGCAGTCCCGTGTTAATCGCGGGTTCCGGGTGGAGATGAACAGCGCCATCGGACCCTATAAAGGCGGGCTTCGGTTCCACCCGTCGGTCAACCTGAGCATCCTGAAATTTCTCGCCTTCGAACAGGTGTTCAAGAATTCGCTCACCACCCTGAATATGGGAGCGGGGCAGGGCGGGTCGGACTTCGACCCCAAGGGCAAGTCGGACCATGAGGTCATGCGCTTCTGCCAGAGTTTCATTTCCGAGCTGTTTCGCCACATCGGGCCTTATACCGATATTCCCGAGGGTGACATCGGCGTCGGCGCCCGCGAGATCGGCTATCTCTTCGGCATGTACAAGAAGCTGCGCAACGAGTTTACCGGAGTTTTTACCGGCAAGAGCCTGGACTGGGGCGGGAGTCTGGTGCGGCGGGAGGCGACCGGCTTCGGCCTGGTCTATTTTGCCGCTGACATGCTGGCGGCCCGCAACCAGAGTATCGCCGGCAAGGTGTGCCTGGTGTCCGGTGCCGGCAATGTGGCCCAGCACACCGCCGAGAAACTGATCGAAATGGGCGCCAAGGTGGTCAGCCTTTCGGATTCATCCGGTTATATTTACGACGAGGAAGGCATCGACCGCGGGAAACTGGAATTCGTGAAACGGTTGAAAAATATCCGCCGGGCGCGGATCGAAGAATACGTCGATAAATACTCCCAGGCGACGTTCGTGGAGAGACAGTCGGGGCTCGACTACAACCCGCTCTGGAACCTCCGCGCCGATTGCGCCTTCCCCTGCGCCACCGAAAACGAAATCAACGCGAAGGATGCGGTGCACCTGACGGCCAACGGGATCGGCTTGATCGCCGAGGGCGCCACGATGCCCTCCACGCCCGAAGCGGTGAAGGTCTTCCTGGACAAGGGGATTCTGTATGCACCCGGCAAGGCGGCCAACGCCGGGGGCGTCGCCGTGTCCGGCCTGGAAATGGCTCAGAACAGCATGCGGCTGAACTGGTCGCAGGAGGAGGTGGACAGCCGGCTGAAGATGACGATGAAACGTATCCACCGCACCTGCCTGGACGCGGCGGCCGAATACGGCAGCCCCGGCAATTACCTGGCCGGGGCCAACATCGCCGGGTTTCTCAAAGTGGTCAATGCCATGCTGGATCAGGGGCTGGTCTGAGACCGTCGGCCGGAATGATGAGTGCGGTGGAATGCCGAGAGAAAGTGCGGCAAAACACCAGCTATGAAATGGTTATCCAGAGCATCCGGGCAGGCTCCGTGCCCGGGTTTTCCCACTGTTGGGGAGTCTCGCGACCGAGGTAGACGGTGTCGCCGGCTTCCGCCGTGTGCGTGATGCCGTCGATCATGAGACGGACGCTTCCGGAGAGAACATGACCGATCTCGGGTGCCTTGGCGTGCGTGAAGTGGCCGGATAGTGTCCGTTGCGGCATGATTTCGATGAGATGAGGTTCGGCGGCGAGTCCGGTTTTACCCGGGGTCAACACCCATGCGGAAAGAACGCCGGGCGCCGAACCGGGAAGTTTGGCGGGCAAGGCTTCCGACTTTGCAAAAGTCACTTTTCTGACTTTTCGGAGGGATTCTCCAAAAAACGATGAAACCTCCGTCGCCAGAATTTCGGCCATCCGATACACGGCCGGCAGCGACGGGAAGATGACGTTGCTTTCAATTTGGGAAATGGTGCTCGGCGTGACGCCCACCCGGCGGGCCAGCTCCGTCTGTGAAATTCCCTTTTGCAGGCGCAGCGCCTTCAGGCGGTCTCCCAGGTCGTACGGTCCCGATGGCCGGTCCTGGGACTCGAAACGTACGTCCGTTGCGCGGGTCAGGTAGGCCCACGGCTTGTTCAGCGATGCCGTGGCCTGCCGTTCCGCCTTGATGATGGTCATGAGGGTCTTGCCGCGTTTGACGGAAAGGTCGACGACCACCTGCGCGATCTGGTTGATGCTGGATTTCAGGCGGAGCGTGTGCGCCGCCCGTTCGATCAGCCAGTAGGCGATGGTGTTCAGTTCATATAAGCGCGGGCAGGCGCGGGAGTAAAATCGAATGACGTGCTCCTCTCCGCCCCATAGCTCCTGCATTCCCGTCAAACTTTCGAAAATCAAACGCACCTCACCGTTAGCCGCATGGACCGCCTCATAAAGCGCATCGGAAAACTGCTTTGGCCGGTGGGGCTGGTCCAGGCAGATCAGCCGGGCGCGGTCGGCGGTCGATCGGCGCTGGTAGAATTGCAGGAAGATATCGGCTCCTGCGCCTTTGCCGTAAGTGAACCCGTCCAGCACCGTCAGCGCCGGCGAGGTATGCAGCCGACCCAGTTTATCCATGAGGTTTTTGGGGGAGCGATCGAAGCTGACGTATATCACCGGCAGGTGGCGGCGATCAGCGGCTTCGATCAGGTTCAAGCAGAAAACCGGAGCGAGGCTGCCGGCATCGTCATACCAGATGACGTTGTCGCCGATGAAAAGGCCGCCCAGAATCTGATCCAGCTGCGGAATTCCAGTACTCTCCGGTGACGGATGAACGATCGGATTCACCTCGTTGCCTCCTGTTCGGTGGGAAGGAACCGGCGATTACGGTATTCGAGCCGCCCGTGTCTGTCAATCAATTCCCGCGGTTTCCTCTATCGCCTTTTCGGTACCTTAGGCTTCCGGGTGGCGATAATTCTTTTGACAACTTTCTCCTTTTTATCCAGAATAATGCATGGGTGACCAACTTTGGACCGGATGCGGGGGAGCGTTGAAATTCAAAGCGGCTATTTTTGATCTGGACGGGACGCTTCTCGATACACTGGACGACCTGGCGGATTCCATGAACCGGGTGCTGGAGCGCAATCGCCTGCCCACGCATGATACGGCGGCTTACCGATATTTTGTGGGCGACGGTATCGAGATGCTGGTGCGACGGGCGCTGCCATTTCAGATTGCAGGCGACAGCGAGCTGCTGCGCCTGGTCCGAGAGATGAAAGACGAGTACGCCAGCCGATGGCTTTGCCGGACCCGGCCTTACCCCGGCGTTCCTGAAATGCTGAATGCGTTTACAGCCGCCGGCGTGGTTATCGCGGTTCTCTCCAATAAGCCGGACGACGCCAGCCAGGCCATCGTCCGGGCACTATTGCCGGATGCCGGTTTTCGAATCGTGTTGGGAGCGACCCCCGAGCGGCCGAAAAAACCGGATCCCACTGCCGCGCTGGAAATCGCCGGACGTCTGGGTATTCCTCCACATGAATTTCTGTTCGTCGGCGACACGCCGATGGACATGCAGACCGCCTGCGCAGCCGGTATGTTTCCGATCGGTGTGCTGTGGGGATTCCGGCCCGCTGAACAGCTGATTTCGGCCGGCGCCTGCTTGCTGGTGGCTCAGGCATCCCATTTGGTTCCGTGGATCGCTTCTTCAAGAATGACTGACTAGAGATAGGGCGCCGATGCCGATCGATCTGGAATTTTTCAAACGGGCCTATGCCAGGTGGGTGGAAGACAGCGCAGCGGATTACCGCGCCGGTAACATGAAGGAAATCGTCAAGCGGTATCCCTTCGTCGTTTCCGAAGACGTGCCGTGGACACCTTATCAGGGCCGGCCGTCGGATCAGACGTTTGCGTTGTTGACCAGCGGCGGCATCTACCTCAAGGATCGCCAGCCCCCTTTTGACACCGCCTCCATCCACGGCGACCCCTCCTTTCGGGAGATCCCCAAAACCGTTCGCCCCCAAGACATCGGAATGGCGCATGCCCATTACGACCACAGCCTGGCTGGACAGGACCTCAACGTGATTTTTCCGATCCAGCGCTTGATCGAGCTGGAGAGGGATCAGGTCATCGGCAAGCTGGCGGATAACCATTACAGCTTCAGCTATGTCAACGATGTGGTGGGACTGGTTACGAAGTCGGTTCCGGAACTCATCGTCCGTATCAAGGCTGCGAAAATCGACGTTCTATTCCTGATCCCGGTCTGACCGAAATGCCATCAGACCGTGGGTCTGATCCAGCGCATGGTGGAGGAGTCGGGGATTCCCACGATCTCTATGGGCAACGAGGGCAGCATGCTCGGCGAACCGGGCAACGCAGAACGACAGCGGCGCATCTTGCTGGATGCGCTGGAGGCGTTACGTACCATGCGTGTGCCGGGGACGATTCAGGAACTGCCCTATCGCTGGAAGCGGCCGGATTAGATCCGGTCGACTCACGGCCGCTGCAATTTCATGAAGGACCCCTGCGATGAAAAATGAAAGCGAGCTCCTTCGCCGCCAAATCGCGGAACTCCAAGACGAGAATTCCAGATTGCGGCGGGCTCTGGAAGCGTTTCAAGCGGAAGACTCCGAAAACGAACTGCGCCAAAGCGAGGAGAAATTTCGATTGGCGTTTCGCACGAGCCCGGACTCGATAAACTTCAACCGGCTATCGGATGGGATGTATCTTGACATCAATGAGGGTTTTACCAAACTGACCGAGTACACCCGCGAAGACGTTGTCGGAAGAACTTCTGCTGATCTCAATATCTGGTATGACTCAAAGGACCGGGAACGACTGGTTCAAGTTCTCATGAGCCAGGGGTATGTCGAAAATTTCGAAGCCCAATTCCGAAGAAAGAATGGAGAAATCGGAATCGGGTTGATGTCGGCTCGAATTCTGACCATGAACCAGGAAACGGTCATCCTTTCGATCACCCGCGATATCACCGATCGGAAAAAAATGGAGGAGGCGCTGCAAAAAAGCGAAGAGCAGTATCGGTCGATTTTCGAGAACGCCATCGAAGGCTTTTTCCAGAGCACGCCGGAAGGTCGATTTATCCGGGTCAACCGGGCGTTCGCCACGATGTGTGGTTATGCGTCGCCGGAAGAGATGGTTTCAGCGATCCGCGATATCGGCGAGCAGCATTACGGTAGCAAGAAAGACCGGGAGCTATTTTTGGCGCTGCTGAACGGAAAAGGCGCGGTGGAGAATTTCGAACACACGGCGCGGCGCAAGGATGGAAGTACTTTCTGGGTGTCGGTGAACGCGCGGGCCGTCAAAGACGACAACAACCGGGTGATCTATTGTGAAGGATCTCATGTCGACATCGATGACCGGAAAAAGGCCGAAAAGCGATTGATGGATGCCGAGCAACAGTACCGCTCTCTATTTGATACATCCACCAACGCCATTCTGATCCGAAACCAGGCCGGGATCATCACCATGGCCAATCGCGCGGCTGCATCCCTGCTGGCCGTCAAAAAACCGGATGATCTCATCGGCCGAGGCTATCTCGAGTTGGTGCACCCGGAAGATCGACCGCTGTCGGCTCAACGGATTGAAAAAATTTTCCAGATGGCGGCTGATCCGCATCGCTTCGATCAATCGGACATGGACGCCATTCGTCCCCGCGAGCACCGCATGACCACCCTGACCGGCGAGGTGGTCAATGTGGAATCCACCGGGGTGGCCTTCCCGTACAAGGGGGAGATCTACATCCAAGGAATTTTCAGGGATATCACCGAGCGCAAACAGGCCGAAGAAAAACTGAGGGAGACGGAACGGAAATACCGCGAACTGGCCGAATCGCTGCCTCAGGTCATATTCGAAATCGATTCAACCGGCAAGCTGATTTATCTGAATCATACCGGGTTTGAGCTTTTCGGCTATTCCCCGGAGAACGTGGCCAACGGTTTCAGCGTGCTGGAAGCATTTGTTCCGGAGGACCACGACCGAATCGTCCGCGATATCCTGAATGGTGTTCAGGGTCAGCGATTGGGACGGCAGGAATATACGGCCGTTAAGAAATCTGGGGCCCGGTTCCCGGCCGCGGTTCACGCAAATCGCGTCTTGGCGGACCAAACCGCAACCGGCCTCAGAGGCATTCTCATTGACCTGACGCCGACGCGGATCGCCGAGGAAGAGAAGAAGAAACTTGAAATCCAGCTTCAGCAGGCGCAGAAGATGGAGGCCATCGGCGCGTTGGCCGGCGGCATCGCCCACGACTTCAATAACATTTTGTCCGCCATTATCGGTTATACGGAACTCGCCATGCTCAACGAGGGAGCCGAGCAATGCGCGGGAGAACTGAAGGAGGCCTTAGCGGCTGCCAATCGCGCCAAGGACCTTGTTAAACAGATCCTGGCGTTCAGCCGGCAGACCGACGAAGAGCGCATGCCGGTCCGGGTCGCATTGATCGTCAAGGAGGCCGTCAAATTCCTCCGCGCAACCATACCGTCTACCATTGAAATCCGGGCGAACATTGATGAAAAGTCCGGAGCGGTCCTGGCCAATTCCGTCGAACTTCACCAGATCATTATGAATCTTTGCACGAATGCCCAGCATGCCTTGGTGGGGGAACCGGCCGGCCGGATGGAAGTGGGCGTGCAACGCGCTGAAATCGATGCCACGCAGAAAAATGAACTGATGGGGTTGCGGGTCGGATCCTATGTCCGAATCTCCGTCAGGGACACCGGCTGCGGCATGTCTCCGGAAGTGATCGAACGGATATTTGACCCCTATTTCACAACCAAGGAAAAAGGGGTCGGGACCGGCCTGGGTCTCGCCGTGGTTCATGGAATCGTTAAAAAGTACGACGGCGCCATTCAAGTTGAAAGCGAGCTGGGAAAGGGCACGGTGTTCCATATCTATTTGCCCATGTCGGATGTCATGACGCCCGTCGTGGCCGAGTCGCCGAAGCCGGCCACGGGAGGTTCAGAGAGAGTTCTGCTGGTCGATGACGAGCCGATGTTGGCCGCCGTCGGGCAGCAAGCGCTTCAACGACTGGGATACGAAGTGGTTTCTCGAACCAGCTCGATCGAAGCTCTGGAGCTTTTCAAGGCCAAACCCGGACATTTCGATTTGGTGATTACAGATCAGACGATGCCGGGCATGACCGGGGACGCACTGGCGCGGGAATTGATGAACATCCGTCCGGGACTTCCGGTCATCATTTGCACCGGATACAGCCAGATCATCAACGCCGAACGGGCCATGCAAATGGGTATCAAGGCATTGGTCATGAAGCCCATATTGATAAATGAGCTTGCCGCTGCTGTGAGAAAGGCATTGGGTAGGGATGCCCCCTCACGTTCAAACTGACCGAGACCACGATGACTGAAAATGAATCCGAGTGCCTGCGCCGCCAGGTGGAGGAGCTGAAGGCCGAACTTGCCAGACTGAAGCAGGACGGGAACGAAGCGGTCTACCGAAGCCTGTTCGAGGATAATCATGCCGTCATGCTTCTCATCGATCCGGAGACCGCCGCCATCCGGGATGCCAATTCCACGGCCTGCACCTATTACGGTTGGAGCCGAGAGGAACTCACCCAATTCAGAATTGACGAGATCAACACGCTGTCGCGGGAAGACGTCTTTGCCCAAATGGAGCTGGCGCGGTCGGAACAGCGCAGGAATTTCTTTTTCAAACACCGCCGGGCCGACGGCAGCATCCGAGATGTCGAGGTCTACAGCGGGCCGTTGACGGTAAAGGGCCAGACGCTGCTTTATTCGATTGTCCACGATGTAACCGACCGGGTCCTGGCTCAGCAGCAGCTGACCGAGAGCGAGCGGCGACTGTCCACCTTGATGGCCAATTTGCCGGGAATGGCGTACCGTTGTCTCAACGACGACTTCTGGACCATGAAATTCGTGAGCGACGGCTGTTTCGCTCTGACCGGCTTTCCACCGAACCACTTGCTTGAAAGCCGCCGCACCAATTATGCCGAGTTGATCCATCCGGAAGATCGGCCAGCGGTCCGGGAGCGGGTTCAATATGGCCTTGATCGGCGCGCACAATTCAACATGACCTATCGTATTCGCTGTGCCGACGGAAACGAAAAGTGGGTCATGGAAATCGGGCAGGGGGTTTTCACGGACAGCGGCGAGCTCCTGGCAATCGAGGGCTTTATCACGGACATTAGCGAACGCATCAAGGCAGAGCGAGAGAAGTCAAAGCTCGAAAACCAAAACCGACAGCTGCAAAAGGCCGAAAGCCTTGGCCGCATGGCCGGAGCCATCGCCCATCGGTTCAATAACCTGCTGGGAGTCGTTTTGGGGAATCTTGAAATGGCGCTGAACGCCCATGAACCGGGAACCGGTGCGATCGAGAACCTGACCGAGGCCATGCAAGCAGCGCGCCGGGCGGCCGAAGTGAGCGGCCTGATGCTGACCTATCTCGGCCAGACCCGTTCCCGGGCCGATGCCATCGATTTTGCCGAAACATGCCGTCGAAACATGCAGATGCTCCGTGATGCCATGCCCAAGGAAGTGCTTCTGGAACCGGATTTTCCGCCCCAGGGGCCGATCATCAAGGCCGGCGCCCACCAGATTCAACAGATTTTGGCCAACCTCTGCACGAATGCCTGGGAGGCGATCGGCAGCAGTCGCGGCACCATTCGTCTAACCATCAAGGTCGTTTCCGCGGAGGATATTCCCTCCGTCCAGCGGTTTCCCCTGGATTGGCACCCGATCGAAACGTCGTATGCCTGTCTGGAAGTGGCGGACTCCGGCTGCGGGATCGCCAGCAAGGATATCGAAAAGCTGTTCGATCCGTTCTTCTCCAGCAAGTTTACCGGTCGCGGATTGGGCCTGCCCGTTGTTTTGGGGGTGGTTAAGTCCTACCGGGGCGCAGTTGCGGTGGAAAGCAAACCCGGCAAAGGTAGTGCCTTCAGGGTCTATTTGCCGGTGGAATCCGACGCCGCACCGCTTCAAATGAACCGGGTCGGCAAGGTTTTCAGCGTCGAGGACGGCGGAACGGTGCTGCTGGTTGAAGATGACGATATGTTACGGAAGCTAACTCATAGCGTGCTCAAAAGTCTCGGGTTTGCCGTCATCGCAGCGAGCGACGGAGCCGAAGCCGTTGAGATATTTCGAAACCGTCAAGAGGAGATCCGTCTGGTCCTCTGCGACCTTACCATGCCGCGCATGGACGGATGGGCGACGTTGGAGGCCATGCGCCAGCTATCTCCGGAAATTCCGATCATCCTGACCAGCGGCTTCGATGAAACCGAGGTGATGGACGGCGACCACGTCACCCTTCCCGATGCGTTTCTGAGCAAGCCCTATGAACGCCAGGAACTGATCGACGCCATCGACCAGGTCCTGTCGGCGGTGGATCGACAAATGTTCACTCCACGCCCGCGGTCGCAGTAATCGCCTCCCGCCCTGTCGCACTGGCGCGACATCGGGAAGCTTTTCCTGACCAGGGTATGCGGCTCGCTCGACCTGGCCGATCCCTATCTGCTGGTGATTCCGGCTCCGGACCCCGACGATATTGCGGCGTTCGCTGAGGTTGCACCGCCC